>JAEZIJ010000217.1 GCA_023436715.1 Acidobacteriota bacterium | reverse complement strand
AGCGGGGATCCCGAAGGCGTGGCCGCGCGGCTGGAACACCGGCACGTAGGAGCCTTTCGGAATACTGATGACGATGGGCTCGTTCAGCCCCTCGGAGGCAAAGTACTCCTCAAGGCGCTTCCGAAGGCGGCGGACCTCGACGCGAACGATGTTGTCCTCTCCCGGGTTGTAGTCGGGCCGGCGAAGAAAGACCTGGCAGCCGATCAGTTGTTCGCGCAGGTCGTCGGGACGGTTCAGCAGCGCGCGTTCGCAAATATAGAGAAGGAGCTGCTGGAGGCGAGGCGATTTCTGGAAAGAAGCGCTTGCGGAAACCTTGAGCACGAGATCCCAGGAGGGGTCGCCTGCGAGTGCGGTGCGTGACGCATCACTCAGTTGAGAGCGCATGATCCTTTGCCTCGGGACACCACACCTCTGTGGGTTCACGGCATTCCGGCCGATGCATCCGGCGGCGAAAATCCAGTTTTACCGTGACACGGGCGTCACGGCCGTTCTTTGATGCAAGTTGTTGAAACCATTAACTAAGTCCCCGTGACATCCCCGTAATGTCACTTCTGAAGCAAGGTACAGCATGCCATATTTCCTAGCGGTCCACAAGGTTAGTCTCAGGGGAACTACATGAGCGTTCGTTCATGAAGGTTCTTCCACTTTTAAAGGGGGTTTTACACCGCATGAGAGCATTTGCTCGCTTTCTTTTCGTGCTTTCCTTAATGACCGCCCTCGTGTCCGCACAGGACTTCCGCGCGACTCTGACCGGTATTGTGACCGATCCGAGCGGCGCGGCGGTCCCGGACGCGACGGTCAGGGCCATTAACGTCAGCACAAACACAGCCAAGGAAGTAAAAACTACGGATATCGGGAACTACACCATTCCCTACCTCGATCCGGGCACGTACATGATCGAGGTGACGGCCAAGGGGTTCCAGAAGCTCATCCGGGAGAACATCGTTCTTCGGGTGGCGGACAAGGTGAACCTGCCGCTGCCGATGACCGTCGGGCAGACGACGGAAACCGTCACGGTAACGGCGGCCCAGGCGGTGGTCGAAACCGCGTCGGCCGACCGCGGCCTGGTGTTCGACCCGATCAAGACCCAGCAGTTCCCGCTCAACGGGCGCCAGACGTACATGCTTATGTCGCTGACGCCGGGCGTGCTCTTCACGAACGAACAGTTCGGACCGGGCGGACACTCCGGAAGCCGCGGCTGGGACGTGAACAACGGCTACAAAATCAACGGCGCCCGCACGGGCCAGAACCTGTTCCTGCTGAACGGCGCTCCGATCAGCGACAAGGACGGCAACTGGCAACTGGCTCCGAACGTCGAGGCCGTGCAGGAATTCAAGGTGATGACCAACACCTATGACGCCTCGTACGGGCGGTTCGGCGGCGGCGTGGTCAACACCACGATCCGCAGCGGCGGCAGTGACTGGCACGGCGACGTGTTCGAGTATTTCCGCAATACGGTGCTCGACGCCAACAGAACGGAAAACAAGCAGGTCGACAAGGCGCGTCCGGCGCACAACCAGCACCAGTTCGGCGGCGTCATCGGCGGGCCGATCCGCAAGAACAAGGATTTCGTTTTCGGAAGCTTCGAAGGGTGGCGCGAAATTCAGCCGGCATCGGTGATTTCGGATGTCCCTGCGGCCGGCCTGGCCGACGGCCAGCACTTCACGCAGTACGGGTACTTGATTTATGACCCGTTGACCAGCAAGCCATGCACGGGCTCGGACTGCAGAGGGTCGGCGTACATCCGCAACCCGTTCGCGAACAACGTCATCCCGACCAGCCGTATCAACCCGATCGCCGCCAAGGTCCTGTCGTACTATCCGCAGGCCAACGGCCCGGATCCGAACGCGCTCGTCCAGAACTACTACACGAACACCAACGGCCGCTACCGCTACGACCAGCCGATGGGCCGTTGGGACCACAACTTCAGCGACAATGACAAGCTCTACGCTCTGGTGACGTACCAGCACGGCAAGGAGTACCGGAACGGCACCGGTTTCGCACCGCCGGCGGGCAGCGGCGATATCAACTCGCAGCGCACGAACCAGAACTACATTGCGGCATGGACCCACGTTCTGAACCCGACTACCGTTCTCGACGTTCGCGGTTCGTTCGGCCGGTTCACCTCGATGTTCCCCCGCTACACTGACGAGAACTTCACGGTAGACAAGCTCGGGATGACAAAGATGCCGCACGCCCCGACGAACAACAAAGCCAGCGTGCCGCGATTCTGCCTGGACAGCCTAACCTGCCTGTTCTCCGGCGGCAGCGCAGGCGAGTGGAACTCTTACAATCAGTGGAACTTCACTCCCAGCCTGATGGCCACCAGGGGCAATCATACGATCCGTACGGGTTTCGAGTTCAACTGGGTTGCCCAGGCGTACGGAAACCGTAACTATTCAAATGGTTACTTCAACTTCAACCGCGATTGGACCCGGCAGCTCTCCGGCTACAATCAGGGCACTTACGATGGTAGTTCCGTCGCCAGCCTGCTGCTCGGCTACCCCGCCGACGCGCGAGTCGAATGGAACGACAACCCGTACCGCAGCAGGCCCTACTACGCCGGCTACGTGCAGGACGACTGGAAACTCACCCGCACCCTAACCCTGAACCTCGGGTTCCGTTATGAGGTTCAGGTCCCCTTTGTGGAGCGCTGGAACAGCTCCAACCGCGGCTTCGACCTCACCGTGAAGAACCCGCTGAGCGATGCGGTGATCGCGAACTGGAAGGAGGTCAAGGCGCAGTACGACGCCACGAACCCGAAGTATCCGTTCCCGGCCACGCCCTCCATGCTGACCGGCGGGTTTCTTTTCGCCGGTGTAAACGGCCAACCGCGGCGCCTGTACGACACGGATTGGTCCAACGTCGGGCCTCGCATTGGCGTGGCCTGGCAGATTACGCCGAAGACCGTGCTCCGGGCGGGCGGCGGCCTATATTACCAATCCCCTACCCAGAACGACACCACCAACGGCTTCGCCGCCACGACGGACTATGTGACCAGCACCGATGGCATGACGCCAATCGCGGGCGCGAACCTCAGCGGGCCTTACTCGCTGGTGGACCCTTTCCCGGACGGGATTCGGAGGCCTTCGGGCTCTGCCGACGGCCTGCTGACCAACGTTGGCAGGGGCGTGAGCTGGGATCCCGCAAGGTTCAAGATTCCGCGCACTTACCAGTACTCGTTCGGCATCCAGCAGCAATTGCCGGGCAACATTCTGGCGGAACTGTCCTACGCGGGCAACTACCAGATCTACATCAACCTCGGCACGAACTTTAACGAGTGGTACATGTCCGATTTCAACAAGTCGTTCGCGGACACGAACTACGCAAGCACCCAGGTCCCGAACCCGTTCTACGGCATTCTTCCGAGGAACGGCGGACAGGGGCAGAATCCAACGATTTCGCGCAGGGAACTGCTCCGTCCGAATCCCATCTACCAGGGAATGACCGACAACCTCACGCAGTGGGGCAAGTACCGTTCCGACGCGCTGCAGACGAAGATCGAAAAGCGCGTGCTGGGCAGCGAAAGCACCGGCGTGCTGACGTGGGTTCTGTCGTACACGTTCTCCAAGGGCTTCGAAACGAACCACCGGTTGCAGAACTGGAACTTCGAAGAGCCGCTGATCAAGGAGATTGACTATCAGGACAAGCCCCACATGCTGTCCTTCAGCGGCGTCTGGGACCTGCCCTTCGGCAAGAATCGCAAGTTCCTCAACTCCAGCAACCCAGCGGTCAGCAAGCTGGCGAGCGGCTGGCAGGGCGTGTGGATTTACACCTACACCTCCGGCTACCCGACGGGCTGGCCGGATCTGGTCAACTCGTGCGGAGAATGGCACGCTGCGAACCAGGACCGGTATCACTGGTTCAACAACGACAAGTCCTGCTACAAGACCCGCCAGAGCTACACGTTGCGCGTTGTCCCGGATCGCTTCTCCGACATCCGCAACCCGGCGACCAAGCAGTTGAACCTCGCACTCGAGAAATCGACGTACATCGGCGAGCGGTACCGTTTCGTACTGCGCGGCGAGGCATTCAACATCACCAACACGCCCGGTTACGCCGGACCGGAGACCAGCTACAGCAACCAGCGTTTCGGCATGCTGCCGCAGAACCAGCAGAACTGGCCGCGACTGGTCCAATTCTCGGGTAAGATTTACTTCTAACCCGGGGAGTTGCAGGTTAAGGTCTGAACAGGGCCTGCCCGGAGGCGAAAAGGCTTCCGGGCAGGCTTTTTTCTTTGGGACAAACCCCGCGAATCCGCCAAACCGCTCCCTTGCGATCGCGGCTCTGAAACGGCACGAAACCGAGCCGCGACCGTAAGGGAGCGGTCCTGCCCGGTACAGTTTTCATCACCTTTGGTGGGCCGCAGGCCCATGAGGCACAGGCCACGGGCCACGCATGCGTGGCCCCTACATGGCGCGGCAAGTCCAGTGGCGAAATGCTGCGCCTAAAACGATGCCTCCTGTAGGGGCCGGGCATGCCCGGCCCGCAGTCCGGCGGAATCAACATCCGCCGTTGCTCCCCCGCGAACAGCCAAACCGCATAATAATGTCAGTATGCCTTCGTTCGTTGTAAACACGCCGCAGCGCAAGTACCCCGCTATAGTAGAGCGCGGCGTGCTGAAGCACATCGGCGAGTACATTCCTACAGGCGCCGGCAAGGTCTTCATCGTGACTACTCGCGACGTCTGGCAGTTCCACTGCTCGCTGCTTGCGGAAGGCCTCGCCGGACGCTCGCACGAAATCCTCATGTTCCCGGGCGGCGAGGAACGTAAGCGGCTGTCTTCCGTCGAGACCCTGGCAGAGGAGATGGTGCAAAGGGGCGGCGACCGCTCGAGCCTTGTGATCGCCTTCGGCGGAGGCGTGGTAAACGATCTCGCGGGATTCCTTGCGGCCGTCTTTATGCGCGGAGTCCCGGTACTCCAGATCCCGACCACACTCCTCGCGCAAGTGGATGCCGGCATCGGAGGCAAGACGGGCGTCGATCTGGCCTGCGGCAAGAACCTCGTGGGAGCGTTCCATCAGCCGGTGGCGGTCCTCATCGATCCCGAAGTGCTTCGCACCCTGCCCGAGCGCGAGTACCGCGCCGGCCTGTTCGAAGTCATCAAGTGCGGCATCATCCGCAGCCCGTCGCTGTTCGCCCTGCTGGCCCAGCGCAGTGCCGGCGTGCTCGCCCGCGAGCCGGACGTCGTCGAAGAAATCATTTCCGAGTGCGTGCGGATCAAGGCCGAGGTCGTCTCCGAGGACGACCGTGAGAGCGGCATTCGCATCATCCTCAACCTGGGCCACACAATCGGCCACGCGCTCGAGGCCGAGACCGGATACTCGCGCTTCCTGCATGGCGAGGCGGTCTCTTTCGGCATGCGTGCGGTGACTTGCCTCGCCAGGCGTACGGGCCACCTGTCCGCCGCCGATGCCGCCCAGATCCTGAACCTGCTCGACCTGTACGGCCCCATACCGCCGCTCGACGGCGTAACGCCCGAGTCCCTCGTCGCCCGCGCCCTGATGGACAAGAAGACTCTCAAAGGCAAGGTGCGATGGGTGCTGCCCGAGAGAATCGGCGAAGTGAAGGTGGTTCCCGGCATTGATGACGAGGTGGTCCGCTCCGCCATTCAGGAAGCTATCGGATGAGCCGGCCGCCTGCGCGGGGCACGACGCCTCCGGGCGCTCAGGGCGAACAGGAGGCGTCGCGCTGGGTTCGAGGCATGTTTTCCCGCGTGGCAGGCCGTTACGACACCCTCAACCACCTGCTGTCCCTCAACATTGACCGGTATTGGCGCGCGCGGACCGTTCGCCGCCTCCGTCCGGTTCTGCACCGGCCCGAAGCTCGCGTGCTGGACATCTGCTGCGGAACGGGCGACCTGCTGCTTGCGCTCGAATCCGAACGCGGCGGCGCCGTAATCGGCAGCGATTTCTGTCATCCGATGCTGGTGGCCGCGCAACGCAAGATGGCGCGGCGGCAATCGCGCTCGGTGCTGGTCGAAGCGGACGCGCTCGCGCTGCCGTTTTCCGACGGCTCTCTCGACCTGGTCACGGCCGCTTTCGGCTTCCGCAACCTGGCGAACTATGAGAAGGGCCTGGTCGAGATCCGGCGCGTGCTCAAGCCGGCGGGCGCGGCTGCGATTCTGGAGTTTTCCCGGCCGGGAAATCGGCTATTCGCCGCGCTGTACGACTTTTACTCCTCAACGGCATTGCCGGCGATAGGAGGAGTAGTCTCCGGAGACCGGAATGCCTACCGGTACTTGCCGGAATCGGTTCGCCGGTTTCCGGCGCCGGAGCAACTCGCGGAATCGATGCGCGCGGCAGGGTTCGGGCACGTCGAGTACGAACTGATGACCGGCGGGATAGTCGCGCTGCACATCGGCCGCGCGCAATGACGGGAAATCAGCCTTCTTCGATGGCGCGCTCGATCGCACGTTCGAGTTGCGTTTTGTCCAGCGAGGTACTGATGAACAACTCCTGGCGCGCACCGGCGCTCAGCGCGATGGCCTTCCAGCCGTTCGCCGTGGGCACGGTGACATGCACGCGAATCTTGCCGCGGGCATCGCGCACCCGCCGGATCACGCCCGGGATCACCGCGCGAACTTCCGGGTTCTGCGCCAGCAGCCGCTCCAGCAACTCACGAACGCCGTCGATAATGCTGTGCTCGATCTTCAGCTTGCCCTGAGCCGCCCGTAGACGCATGCCCATGATTTCAGTTTAGCGTGGGGCGCCATGATCCCCACGCTATAATGCTCGGTAAACTGTATGCCTGCCACGATTGCTTCATCGGCCGAGCAAGTGCAGCACTCACGGATCCGCGAACTGGCGGAGATCGCCATGTCCATGGACGGGGTCCTGAAGCTCTACTTCGGCGAATCGAGCCTGCCCACTCCCGAGTACATCCGCCGGGCCGCCCAGAAGGCTATGGCCGACGGGTTCACGTTCTACACCGAGAACGCGGGATTGCCCTCGTTGCGCCGCGGACTGGCCGAATACTACCAGCGGCTGCACGGCTGCGAGCTTGACCCGGCGAGCGAAATCGTGGTGACCGCCTCCGGCGTGCAGGCGTTGAATGTCGCGATCCGGTGCGTGATCGATCCGGGCGATGAGGCCATCGTGCTCACGCCGGCCTGGCCGAACGGCAGCGCGAACGTCACGATGGCGAACGGCTGTGTACGCGAGATCCCCCACCCGCTCTCCGGCGGGCGGTACGGCATCGATTTCGACGCACTGGAACGCGCGGTGACGCCGCGGACGCGCCTGCTCATCTACACTTCGCCATCGAACCCGCTGGGCTGGGTCGCCACGGATCGGGAGCAGGACGGACTTCTCGAATTCGCGCGCCGGCGCGGCATCTGGCTCCTCGCCGATGAGGTCTACGACCGGCTGTATTACCGGACCGCGGCGCTCGGCACGCCCGTCCCGTCGATCCTCCGCAAGGTGACGCGCGAGGACGCCGTGATCGTCTGCCAGTCCTTTTCGAAGACGTTCTGCATGACGGGTTGGCGGCTGGGGTGGCTGGTGGCGCGCCGCGACCTGGCGCGGAAGGCCACGCAACTGAACGAGTTCATCATCTCCCACGCGCCGAGCTTCGCACAGCGCGCCGGAGAGACCGCGCTCGTCTGGGGCGAGATCGAACTGAAGAAGATGCTTGCCCGCCTCAAGGAGAATCGCGATTTCTGTCTCGCGATGCTCCGAAAAGTCCCCGGCCTCACCATCCCCGAACCGGAGGGCGCTTTCTATCTCTTCCCGCGCATCGAAGGAATAACGGATTCCTTCGAGTTCTGCCGCCGGCTGCTCGAGGAAACGCACGTGGGGCTGGCGCCCGGAGTGGCGTTCGGAGAAGGCGGCGAAGGCTCGGTGAGGATCTGCTACGCGGCCGAGCGCGAAGTCCTCGAACCGGCAATGGAGCGATTCGTGTTGTTCCTGAAGTCCCGCTAGCCTTCAAACGCGAATATTGTTCATCAACTTCGCACGCCGCGTGTAGGAAATTCGCTCTTTCCGTCTTGCCCTGTCCTGGCGCGTTCAGCCGGCGGCCTTATCGTCGACTCCTCATCCGATCGGCACGGCAAATGCATAGATGAGGGTGGAGGTTGTCTTTTTATGGCCGAACGTTTCGACGAACTGAAAGGCAAATACGGATCTGTACTCCGCGAGATCGAGCAGCAGCAGGTCCGGCTTCAAAACGTGAACATGGAAGGCGACAAGCTATTCATACGCGGCGAGGCGCCATCGGACGAGGCAAAGAACAAGGTCTGGGACCAGATCAAGCTGGTCGACCCGTCGTACGGCGACCTGATCTGCGATATCACCGTTTCCGCCGTTTCGGCCGAGCGCACGATGACCGCCGGCGCCGGCGCAGCCGCCCCGGCCGAAGCTGAAGCCAAGGCTGAAACCACACCCGAAGTGCGGGAAACGTACACCGTGCAGCCCGGCGACACTCTGTCCAAGATCGCCGAACAATGCTACGGGTCGGCTCGGGAGTACATGCGGATTTTCGAAGCGAACCGCGACCAACTCGACGACCCTAACCTCATCAGCCCCGGCCAGCAACTCGTCATCCCGAAGGAGGAAGAGTAGTCAAAGGAGTTCTCATGGCCACTCAGGAGCAAATCTCCCAGAAGTATCAGCCCGCGTTCCAGGAAGCTGAGCATCTCCAGGTTCGTATCGGCGAGATGCGGAAACATGGCGACATCCTTTACGTTCTCGCCTGGGCGCCTTCCGAGGAGGCCAAGAACAAGGTCTGGGACGAAATCAAGCGCATCGATCCGAACTACTCCGATCTGATCTGCGATATCCGTGTTGGCGAGCAGCCGCAAAGCGGCGAGGTCCACTCTGAGTTCGACCGCCTGGCGGGCAGTGCCGGATCGGAAGGCCTTGCCGACGGCCTCGCGGCGGCATTCCGCTCCGACCAGACTCCGCCGTTCAGCCATATGGTTTCTCAGCTCTTCGGAGAATCGACAGGGCAGCAGAAGGCCGGCCTGCTGAACTCACTCTTTGCGATTGCGCCTCAGGCCACTCAGGTCCTCGGCATGATGCGCGGCGGCGGGCCGGCGCAGATCACGCCTGAACAGGCTGAAAGAGTATCGCCCGAATCCGTGCAGAAACTTGCCGCACAGGCCGAAGGGCACGACCCATCCATCGTGGATACGGTCAGCCGGTTTTACGCGCAGCATCCTGGTGTCGTGAAAACCCTGGGCCTCGGCGCACTGACCCTATTGACCTCGAAGTTCGTTCACGGCCGGTCGAGTGGCGGCATATAGCGTTGTAGTGCCCGGGGTGGGACTTGAACCCACACGGGGGTTTCCCCCCAAAGGATTTTAAGTCCTTTGCGTCTGCCGGTTTCGCCACCCGGGCGTGATTGGCATGCTCCCCAATTTTACATCCTGCCGCTGCGCCGCCGCTGCCCTGGGGTGCGCGACAAGAATGTGGAGCAACTGCGGATGTGGTTAATTCAGCCGGACTGTCCGAGCGTACCGCTACGCTCGGCGCAACCGGGAGCGGGCCGGGC
>JAEZIJ010000141.1 GCA_023436715.1 Acidobacteriota bacterium | reverse complement strand
GTGCACACGATCTCCATACATCCCTTTTCCCCCGTATTTAGGCAGGAGAGCTGGATGTATATTAATGATCTTATTGGGAAATGCCTTCAATAAATTGTCCGGGATCAGCCATAAGAAGCCTGCAAGGACAATAATATCTATCTCCATCTTCTTTAAAAGAGCTACAATATTATCCGTCTGGTAAAAATCGAAACGATCAAAGATATGAGAGGGGACTTCAAAGTTATCGGCTCTTTGGATAACATAGGCATTCGGATTATTTGAAAGAATAATAGCAACTTCGGCATCCGGGTGTTTCTTGAAGTGCTCCATTATTTTTTGTGCGTTGGAACCTGATCCTGATGCGAAAATGGCAATACGTTTTTTTAGCATAGCAATGTGTAACAATCAAAGATAAAAAAATGCCTAACAAAATAGCATTCTTCCTCAGCATCCGTTTGCTGAATATTCAAACGCAATGATTAATGCAGCGGACTTGACGGTTTGAATGTTTAAGCGAATACAGATTCGTTCAAACAAATGATTGTTGAGGAGGTTGTTTTTATACATCTATAATAAAAAACGTTATGGCAAAATTGGATAATCGCAACATTGCTATTCTTACAGAGAATGGTTTTGAAGAAGTTGAGCTGACAAGCCCTAAAGAGGCATTGCTGGAAGCAGGAGCTAATGTGCACATTATTTCGCCGCAAAAGGAAAAGGTGAGGGCGATGAAGGATCATGAATGGTCGATTGAAATTCCTGTTGACAAACACATTTCTGAGGTGAATGCAGATGATTATGACGGTCTGGTTCTGCCGGGAGGAGTATTTAATCCTGATCAGCTTCGAATGAACGATCAGGCTATAAGTTTCATCAAAGCCTTTTTTGAAGCTGGTAAACCTGTAGCGGCTATTTGTCACGGACCACAATCATTGATTACGGCGGCCGTTGTTCAGGGACGGGATATGACTTCTTATCCTTCTATTAAAGCAGATCTGATATATGCGGGCGCCAATTGGATGGATAAAGAAGTGGTGGTAGACCACGGACTGGTAACGAGCAGGACTCCTGATGATCTTCCGGCATTTAACCGCAAAATGTGCGAAGAATTCGCTGAAGGTGTTCACGACCGGCAACACGCTTAATCTGTTTGATATTAAGACGCTCTGGAGCAGAAGCTGCAGAGCGTTAATGTATGAGAAGATAGTGAATCTGTCTTACTCTCCTAAGATGTAGGTTTTTTTATAGCAGTTATAGCACCTGTAGCGCCTTACCGGGAGCCAAAATAGAAGGGTTTTAACCAGTGTGCCGCGTGGAACCCTTTCATCGAGATGGCCTTTTTTGCACTTTGGACAGATCCGCGCATCCTTTTTTTTTGCCTGCCAGACTGAACTGTCAGAAGCATGATTCATATTGTCCCCTGTTAATACCATTTCCGTAAACTTTATCTGTTGCTAATCTCAATTTCAACTTCGCCTGTAATGTTACAGACTGTGCTGCCGAACCGTTCCCAGGCATGTTGAGCGAGGTAGATATTTGATTTATCACTTAAAATTAGCATAGAAATGCGTTTTTTGAAAGAATTATGGGATGAACGGCGTTTTAATGTATCTGAACGGATACGCTGGTATGTTTTGTTTATATTTTCTTTAAATCATCTAAATATGAGCGTCCCACCGGTATTTTCCGGTTGTCGGACAGTGTAACTTCAGAAGCTGTTATTTTCGTCACATCTGACTTGTTTACTATAAAGGATTTATGAATCCTGATAAAATTCTGTTTAGTAAGAAATTCTGCTTCTGCTTCTTTTAATGTCTTCCTGAGTACAAACTGTTTTGTCTTCGTATTAATCGTGATATAATTGCCGCTTGCTTCTGCAAAAAGAATATCACTCATCCGGATCTTAACTCTTCCTTTTCCATGGGGTAGAAATAGACTTTGATCTGAACTGCCTGATACCGGGGGGCTCAGTCTGGGGATCACCATTTCAATGGCAGCGAAGACATCATCTTTTTCGAAGGGTTTGATCAGATATCCATACGGCTTCGTCTGCTTAGCCATCTCGATAGTTTGTTTGTCATTATGGGATGTCAAAAAAATAAAAGGAAGTTTAAAAGAGAGATTTAGGGTATGGGCAAGATCGATTCCTGATTCTGTCCCCGTGAGCGTAATATCAAGTAGTACGAGATCGGGCTTGCTCTCCCTTAAACTGGCAATAGCCTCTCTGTAGTTAATAGAGATGCCGTTTACCTGATATCCCAGTTCGTGTAACATGTCCTGCAAATCAGATGCGATGATCATTTCATCTTCAACTATATGGATGCTTAACGGAGGAGTCATTTGTTTCTTTAAAATTTATGTGAAATGTTTGATCGGGATCATGCTGGTAGCTAAAGTATCCGGATAATTGCCTGCTCAGACTAATTATCAGGCGAAAACCCAGAGATTCATTCATGTTGCCTATCTGTCCACCCTTCAGGCCTGGCCCGCTGTCTCTATAGGAAAGACTGTATTCATTCTGGTCTATCTTAGATATTCTTATCGTGATCCTGTTTTCCAGACTATCAGAAAAAGCATGCTTTAGTGAATTAGTGATAAGTTCGGTTAAAATAAGGCCGAGCGGCACAGCCGTATCTGCATTGAGCACGACGTTGCCGGTTGAAATATCTGCTGAGATATCAGAACCTTTTGTATGATATATATCGAGCAAATACCGCAGTAATTGTTCAGTGTAAGGTTGCAGATCAATTTTACTGAGACGGTCTTCCGAATAGAGCTGATCGTGTATCAGGGCAATCGATTTAAGCCGGCTTTTACACTCATTCAGTACCTTCGCTATATCCGGGTGGGCAAGATGCCGGGCCTGAAGATTAAATAAGCTCGATATAATCTGGAGGTTGTTCTTTACGCGGTGGTGCACTTCCCGTATCAGCATTTCCTTCTGCTCGTTTGCCAGGTGAAGCATTTCTACTTGCTTTTCGATTTCCATGTTCTTTTGTGCAAGAAGACTGTTGTTTTTCTTTCGGTCGAGAAAACGGAGATAGAATACGGATGAAGTGATCAACAAAAGCACGAGAACGGCTTCCAGACTGTAAGTCTGAAATTTGTGATGGCTTAATTCCAGTTCCTGCAAACGAATTTGCCGATCCTTTTTATCAGCCTCATATTTATTCCTCATTTCAGTGTCTGAAAGGACTGCTATTCTGGAATACAGCCTGTCCTTCTCTTTCGTGTACGCATTGTAAACGCTGTCGGCTTCTTCTGTTTTTTTATTTATATATAGTAGTTTGAACAGAAGCGGTCTTAATTCCTGGAGAGACTGCTGCTGCTTACTTTCAAGCATGATGCTGGCAGCGCTTTTTGCTTTGTAAAGAGCCTGGTTATATTTCTTCTGAAGATAATAGGCCTGGGCATAGGAGCTTTCAATGTTGGCGACAGCCTGTTTGTCCATTTTGTTCTGCAGTGAGGCTGAGGACAATTTAACCGATCTCAGAATCCCTTCAGCATCTTTCATCCCGTAATAAGTAGATACCCTGTCGAGATAGCTTCGTGCGAGATTGTTTGAGTCATTTAAGCTACGTCTTATCTTTATGGATCCTGAGTTATAGCAGAGAGACTTTTTGAAGTTCTTTTTATTCCGGTAACTGATGCCGTATTGAAGATAAATGTGCCCGAGTAAAGCCTTGCCCTGAGGCGTTTTGCTGTTATTAAGTTGTTCAGCTCTTTTAAGGCACTCCAATGCCTTGTCGTAGTCTCCCGTGTAATCATTATGATGCATTGCGAGAAGGATGTAGAGTCTTATCCTGGAGGGAGTATTATTCGACTTCTCTGCCAGTGAAAGCCCTCTTATAAGCTCTTCGAGGCCTTTCTGGGGTTGTCACAGTTTAACATATAAGAGGCCGATACGTCCATGGCAGTCGGGGAGATTTTCATTTATTCCCAGCTTTTCATAGTATTTGCGAGCGATGTTCAGGGCCCTGATCGCTTCTTTTATAT
>JAEZIJ010000190.1 GCA_023436715.1 Acidobacteriota bacterium | reverse complement strand
CGGCGAAACCTTTCGGCTCAGAATGGCGGCCGGCACGGCTGAAGCGTGCCCTGATACAAGCGCCAAGACGCGCCCCGGAGTCCTGTGCCACACTTAGCCTTATGAGGCGCGGCGGGCGGCACGGGAGTTCAGCGCGGTCATGATGTAGCCTTCCAGTTGCGCCGCACGGTGGGCGGCTGTGTGCTCGGCGAGAACCCGGCGCCGCGCACGCTCGCCGATTTCGAGACGCTCTTGTTCCGGAAGCTCGCGCAAATACCGCAGCGTGTCCTCCGGAGTGCGCGCCACAAGAATCTCGCGGCCAATGGTCAGGATGCTCTCCAGCCCGGCCCAATAATCGCTGACGATCGGCACGCCGCACGCGGCCGCTTCGAACAGGCGAACGCTGGGTGAAAAACCCGCTCGCCTCATGTCGGCGCGCGTGATGTTGAGCGTGAATCGCTGCGAATTGTAAAAGGCGCGGTGCGCGGGCGGGGCGAGGTGCTCGATGCGCTCGACGTTCGACGGCCACTCGATTCCTTCCGGATACAGCGGACCCGCGGCCACGAACCGCCCGTTCACCCACGCCCGGGCCGGTTCGAGCATGAGCCGCTCCAGCGCGGGCTGACGGTCAAGGCTGTAGGTGCCGAGATAACCCAACTCCCATTTCGGCTTGAGGCGCTCGGGAAAGTAAAGGTGCGGGTCCGTCGAACAGTAAAGTACGCGCGCGACCGGTGCGCCGTACTTGCGTTCGAGGCATTCGAGCGTCGGGCCGCCCGTGAACGACAAATACAGATCGTAACGGCGGATCAGAGCGGGCGAGAGGTAATCGCATTCGCCGCGCCGGAGCTTCGCCAGCGTGACCGGCGTATCGATATCGTAGAAAGCCTTCCTGCCCCGGGCCGTGGTCGCAACCCATTCGCCGACCGCGACGCCCTCCGGAACGTAGGAACCCACCATAACCAGGTCCGCTTCGCGGACGTCCGCGGTGAACCGGTCGTTGAGCTCATCCAGGCTGGAGTAAAGCGCGGTGCGGCCATAGGGGGGCTGCTGCATGTCGCGGTTTGCCGCGTACCACGGGACGTCACGTTCCAGGAACAGCACATCGTGGCCGCGTGCCGCGAGTTCCCGCATCAGGCCGCGATACGTCGTGGCGTGGCCGTTTCCCCACGACGAGGTGATCGACAGCCCGAAGATCACCATCCGCAGGGGCGGTGCGCTCATGCCCCAGCCTTGCGGAAGGCGCCGGTCTCGATGGCTGCCTCCACCTTTTCGGCGCGGTGTGCATACGTGTGTTCCGCGAGCACGCGCCGCCTCGCCGACTGTCCCATAAACCGCGCGCGCCCCGGTGTGAGCTCGCGGACGTGAGCGGCAACCTCGCGGCCGTGGCGCGCCACCAGAACCTCGCGCCCCGGCTCGAGGAACATTTCGAGCCCCTGCCACGAGTCGGTAATGATGCAGGCCGCGGCTCCTGCGGCCTCGAAGACACGTGTGGCCGGCGAGTATCCGTAGCGCGCCATGCTTTCCCGGCTGACGTTCAGCACCGCCCTCGCGCTCGAATTGAATGCGTTGTGGTCCCGAGTGTAGAGATGCCCGAAATACTTCACGTTGGGCGGCACCGGCTTATTCTCCCATCCGGCTCCGGCCAGAAGGAAACTACACTGGGGAGCCGCGGAAGCAGCACGCAGGAAGAACTCGTCCACCCGCTGCTCACGGTCGGGAAGACGGTTTCCCAGGAACGCGAGGTCGGCGGAAAATCGTGGCTCGGGCGGCACCGGGAAATGCGTCGCGGGGTCGAGCGCGTTGTAAATCGGAACGCACCGCCGCGCGCCCAGCGCCTCGTAGGCCTCGACTACGGGCGGACCGCCGCCGTACGTCAGTATCAGGTCGTATCGCGGGATCAGTTTCCGGAAGGGATCGCCCTCGTTGCGACCTGTTCTATCCAGCGTCGCCGGTGCATCCACATCCCAGAAGATCACCAGCTTTCCCGGTCGCTTCATGTCCGCGACGGCGGCTTCCAGAAACTCGTCGAACACCCCGACGCCGCTCGCCTTCACGATAAGGTCGGCCGCCTGGGCCTCATCGATGGCTTTCCTGACGCCGTCGTCAGTGGCAGGATAGACGACTACGCGCGCCCAGTCCGGGTCCGCCATATCGCGGTGCTGCTGCCGCTCATAGGCATCCGGCTCGTAGAAGGTAACCGCGTGGCCGCGCGCATTGAGCGCACGGATGATCCCGCGATAGTAAGTGGCCGCACCGTTCCAGTAGGCCGATACAAGACTCGATCCGAAAAACGCGATGTTCATACACAGATCCCCAGGAGCTCATCCACCCGGTGCGCGCAGGTATGGCGCGACAGGATGGTTTCCCGGCCATGGCGCGCCAGAGACCGGGCAAGAACGCCGTCTTCCAGCACGCGCCGCAAAAGCTTCTTCATCTCCGCGCCGTCGCGCGCAACCAGAAAGTCCGCGTCCGGCGTAAACAGGTGCTCGCAGTCGTCCCACGGCGCCGATATCAGCGGGATGCCGCACGCCAGCGCCTCGAAAACCCGAATCGTGGGAATTCCCGGAAGCTCCCGCGCATACGGCCGCCGCGGGATGTGTACGGTGACGCGAAACTGCGCGAACGTGCGCGGGACTTCGTAATTGGGCAGCCACCCGCAATACTCGATGCCCGCACTCGCCAGTTCGGCGCGAGCCTCTTCCGGGTAGCGCACCCCGTAGACCTGCGCCCGAAACCCGAGTTCCTTTACCGGTTCGATCAGGAACTCGCGAATTTCCGCGCTGCGCTCATCATCGCCCCAGTTGCCGATCCAGACCAGGTCGCCGGATCGCTGGCCTTGCGTTGGCCGGAAGACCTTTGTGTCGGCCGCCTCGTGCCAGGTCCAGGCCCGCTTCGCCCAACCGCGGTCGAGATACAAGTCGCGGATCGTGCGCCCAAAGGCAAGCACACCGTCGTAGTGTTGGAGTTCTGCTACTGGCAGGCTGCCGAGATCGGTCACCGCCCGGTGGTGCGTGTCGTGGAACAGCAAGCGGTATCCGCCGGTCCTCGCGCGATGCTCTCCGATGGCACGCACGAGCTCCGGCTCGTTCCACTCGTGAACGATCACAACATCCGCGCCCTTCAGTTCCCGGTCCAGGTCGAGCGATGCGGGGTCGTACTGTGTGCTTGCCAGTTGCGGATAGGCTCGGTGAAATGCGCACAGAGGCGCATCGCCGTAATCGGCAACGAGGTTCCTGTAGCTCCAGCCGTCCTTAGGTTCGAACACCTCCACCTTATGTCCGCGCAGGACGAGTTCGGATGCGATGCCGCGCAGGAAGTGCGCATTGCCATGGTTCCAATCCGAGATCAGCGAGTGGTAGAACATCACTACGCGCATGCGATGTTCTCCCTGTCTGCGGCGCAGGCGTCGCGGTACGCAGAAATGTATGCTTCAGCCATCCGCTGCGGCGCGAAACGGCGGGCGCGCAATCGCGCTTCCATGCGCAGACCGGCACGCAGGCGCGCATCGGAAATCAACGTCTTCAGCGCGGACTGGAGCGCCTCGGTATCCTCCGGCGGAACGAAGATGGCGGCACCGGCCCAGTTCTCGCGCAAGCTGGGGATATCGCCGAGAACGAGCGCGCAGCCGGACATCGCCGCTTCGAGCACCGATAGCCCGAACGGTTCGTAGCGGGCGGGCAGCGCGTAGATCGGCGCGCGGCCGTAGAAGTGCGCAAGGTCCGACAGGCCCAGCCGCCCCAGCACACGCACACCGGCCGCCGCCTGCCGCGGCTCGGGTCCCCTGTCGCCCGCAACGTAGACAGGCCACGCCAGCTTCGCCGCCGCCTTCTCCACAGCCGCGATATTCTTCGCTTCGTCCCAAACGCGGCCCGCGGAGAACACGAACCTGCCCTTCGGGCGAGGCCGGAACAGGGCGGCGTCGCGGCCGTTCGGGATTACGCGCGCATTCCGGACGGCGCCGGGGTAGTGTTCCTTCAACGCTTCAAGCATTGTGTGCGTCGGCGCGATCACCAGCCGCGATGCCGCTAACCCGCGCCGGACCGCATCGCGGTAGCGGTTCCACGAGGCGGGCACGCCGCATCCCTTAACGCCCTTCCACCACGAGAGCACGCACGAGTGCCCCACCGTCACGACCGGCGCGTCCCACGGCAGGGCCGCGTGCGCGTATCCGTTCAGATGCACGACGTCCGGTTTCAGACGGGCTTCGACACCCAGAAGCCACTCGCCCGCGCGGTCCACGTCATGCCATGGGTCCCTCATCCACTCAAGATTGAAGGCGCTCTCGAACAACTCCAGCATCGGAATGCGGTGCGCTTCCTTGCGCTGGTCGCGGGAGAGCGGCGGTCCCATCGTCGCGAGCCCAATCGAGACACCGTACCCGGCGAGCGCCTGTGCCAGTTCCATCGAGTACGTCCAGACCCCGCCTACCGCATCGGCCGTCATCAGAACGCGCGCTGGCATTCGCATACTCAATCGCTCAGGCCCGGTTCAAGCTGCGACATCGGCAGCGGCTGCGGGTTCTGTATGTCGCTGAATTCCGCGTTTTCGCTCAGGTAAGACTCCAGCGCGCGCTCCCATGCCAGATCGTCCGGAAGACCCCATCGCTTGCGGTAGTCGGGCGACCCCGGATACGGAAAGAGCGGCACGGGGCGATTCGCCCACACACCGAAGCGGCCCAAATGCTCACGCCATTGCTCGATTTCCGCGGCGTCGTCCACCTTAGCGTCCAGCAGATTCGCCTGCACGAACGCGACGTGCCGCTTGGCGAAGATCAGGCGCTCGGTGAATTCGGCGGTAGTCAACTTGCTCTTCTTGTCGAGGAGTTCGCGGCCCTCCTCGGAAATGCTCTCGACTCCCGCCTCGATCGACACACACCCCGCGCGCCCGAGCAGTGCGAGCATTTCCGGCTTCCAAAGATCGATGCGGGTTTGCACGCCGAATTTCACGTTGCGATCGCTGATGGCTTCGAGCAGCGCCTTGTCGGGGAGGAAGATCTCATCCACGAAGTAGACGTATTCGATCCCTTGCGCGAGGAAGCGGTCCAGTTCCTCGAGGATTACCGCGAGCGTGCGTTTCCGGTAACCGGTGCGGAAGTTTTCCTTCGCGCAGAAGGTGCAGTGGTACGGGCACCCGCGCGACACTTCCATCTCCGCGCCCGGTCCCAGCGGTTCGGCATCGAAGCGGTGATGGTGATGGCGGTGGAGCGCTACGGTTTCGGCAGGCCATTCCAGTGCGGGCAGCGTCTTCATATCCGAGGCGTGCGGACCGCCCTGCACGCCATCCCGATAACAGAGCGAAGGTACTGAACCCCAGTCCGCGCCGAGTTGCGGCAGAACCTCTTCCGGTTCGCCCAGGATCACCGCGTCCGTGTTCAGCTTCTTTAGCGCCGCTCTCGGAGTGGTGGACGCGTGCGGGCCGATGCCGATTAAGGTGCCGCCGCAGTCACGCAACCCCTCAACGGCTTCACGCGGCACGCGCAGTTCGGGCGGCGCACAGCGCCAGAACAAGTAACTGGGCGCGGTCGTGACCACCGTGAAATCCGGCCGGAAGCGCGTCACGCGCGAGCGGATGTCCTCTAGCCCGAGGTCTTCGAGTTGGCCGTCCACGATAATCGCTTCATGACCCGCACGTTCCAGAAGCGCCTTCGCGTAACCGTACTCCAATGGCAGGTGCGGCTCACGGCATCCGAAATAGATGCTGCCCTCGAAGCTCCAGTTCGGATTCACCAGAGCGTACTTCATGCCGGCATCCTGCCTGCTGCCGCATGCGTCCGCGCCAGTCCGCGCGATTCCAGCAGCCAGTCGTGCAACTTGCCCAGGCCCTTACGGACGCGTGTGCGCGGTTTCCACCCAGTCGCGGCATGAAAGCGGCTGAAGTCGGACACGTAGTAGCGCTGGTCCCCCGTGCGCCACATCTCAAACGTGGGCTGTAGCGCCTCGCCGGTGAGGTTCCGGATCAGTTCAAGCAGTTCGAGAAGGCTTACGGTGTTCGCCGGTCCGCCGCCAATGTTGTAAGCATGGCGCGCGACGAGCCCCATGTGCTCCACGGCCAGATCGAAGGCCTCCAGCAGGTCGTCGATATACAGAATGTCGCGCACCTGCTTGCCGTCTCCGTACACCGTGAGGGGCTGGCGTTCGAGCGCGCGTATCAGAAAATGAGCCACCCAGCCCTGGTCCTCCGTGCCGTACTGGTGCGGGCCGTAGATGCAGCTCATGCGGAACACGGCCGCGGGCAGGCGATACACGCGGGCGTAGTCCAGCACGTACTGGTCCGCCGTGCCTTTCGAGCAGCCGTAAGGGCTGTGGAAGTCCAGCACGCGATCCTCGCCGATGCCGGACGCTTCGATGTCCGGGTCCCGCGGGCAATAGCGGTTGCCGTTCCGCCGCAGGGCAATGTCTCCCAGGCCGCCGTACACCTTGTTCGTAGAGGTGAAGATCAGGGTCGGCGGCTCCCCCAACTGGCGGATCTCCTCGAGGAGGTTGAGCGTGCCGCGCGCGTTGATTTCGAAATCCGAAACGGGGTCTTCGAGGCTGGTGGTCACCGCAACCTGCGCGGCGAAGTGGTAGACGTGCGACACTCCGTGGAGCGCGTCCCGCAACTCAAAACGGTCGCGGATATCGGCCACCCTGACATCGAGCGCGTCGCCGTGAACCCGCCGGAGCCATGTCAGGTTCTTCTCCGCGCCGGCGCGCGACAGGTTGTCGTATAGCGTCACAGGCCGCCCGGCCGACAGCAGGTGATGCGCCAGGTTCGTGCCCAGGAAACCAGCTCCGCCGGTTATCAGGCTGCGTCCGGCGCCGGTCCGTTTCATACGGTGAGGCCCCTCGCCGCCAGTTCCGCGCTTGCTTGCGCCACCCGGTCATGGGCAATGCGGCCTTCGAGCCATGCCGACAGTTCCTCAAGGCCCTGCTCGAGCGTAACCCGCGGCCTGAAACCCAGAACACTCCGCGCGAGCGTAATATCCGCGTAACAGTGCCGGATATCGCCCATCCGGTACTTGCCCGTGACCAGCGGTTTCACGTCCCGCTTGCCGAGCACCTCCGCCATCCGTTCCGCAATCCTCAGGATCGTGTACGGCTTGCCGCTTCCGATATTGAAGACCTGCCCGGCAGCGTCCGGAGCAGTCAGCGCGAGCCGGCATGCGGCGGCGACGTCGCGAACGTGCACGAAATCCCGGCGCTGGTTGCCGTCCTCGAAAATCATCGGCCGGTTGCCGTTGAGATACCGGGAGGCGAAAATCGCCAGCACGCCCGTGTATGGATTGGAAAGGGCCTGCCGCGTACCGAACACGTTGAAGAACCGCAGCGCGACCGTCTGAATCCCGTAAGCGCCGCCCACCATCAGGCACATGCGCTCCTGGTCGTATTTCGAGAGCGCGTAGATCGATGTCAGCGATGGCGGCTTCGACTCCGGGGTCGCAATCGGAGTGAGGATTTCCCCGCCACCGTTCCGCACCTCCCAATCGGCTGCCCGCAGACGCTCCTGGGAGCGGCTGGCGCGGGTGTGGAGCGTGCCATCGGCCGAGCGGTACAGCCCCTCGCCGTACACGCTCATGCTGGAAGCGACCACCAGGCGCTCCACGCGGCGCGCCGCCAGTTGTTCCAGCAGAACGGCGGTGCCCACGTTGTTGTTGCTGGTGTAGTTCGCGATTTCGTACATGCTCTGGCCGACGCCGACCGACGCGGCGAAATGGAACAC
Source organism: Acidobacteriota bacterium (assembly GCA_023436715.1). Lineage (GTDB taxonomy): Bacteria > Acidobacteriota > Terriglobia > Bryobacterales > Bryobacteraceae > Fen-330. The sequence continues at coordinate 29,687 of JAEZIJ010000190.1, read as the reverse complement.
CGCGTCGATGCCGGCCAGGCTCTTGCGGACAAGGTCGGGATCGCGAACATCCCCGACAATCAGCTCGACATCCCGATTCAGATACTCAGGTCTTCCGCCTTCCGGACCGTGGACCTGAAGCGAAAGGTTGTCGAGGACCCGCACGGAGTCGCCGAAACCGAGCAACTCGTCCGCCAGATGCGAGCCGATGAACCCTGCCCCACCCGTGATCAGAATGTGCTTGCTCAAGTTCTGTCTTCTCCACAGTGGAATTAAAGAACCACCACGAACAGAAGAGTCCGAAAAGCTCGGAGAAGATCAGTTGAGGAGCGCGATAACGAGTGATCCGGAGCAGCTGCGAGCGGGAAAAACTTATCGGAATTTCACCAATCGGCAATCTGCCCTCCCGGCGGTGGACGGCACTCCCTCTCGGGGGCCGCCGTGTCGCAACGGTCATTGATGCATATTCATCCACTAGTATGTCATTTATTTTTTATCACATCCCGTTACATACGTCAACCTTAGTAGAAGTTAACTACTGCAATTTCTCCCTCCCACTTCAAGACCCGGTTCCCCGACTTTTCCTTTCCGGACACCCGCCGCCCCTCAAGGCCGCAGGACTCCCGGCCTGTACCACACTGTGCCGGCACATGCGTCGTCCTCATTTGCCCTTTGTATCAGGGCATGGCTTTGGCCGTCCCCTGATACCGGTCGACCAAAAAGTAGAAAAAAAGTAGAAACTCGGTCCACGCCGCGCTCGTCAATGTGACTCGCGTATAGCAGCCGTGACGGCTGCGGCGGTATCGGGAGACCCAATGACTTCACCGCGAATGTTCCTGCTCTTGTTGGCTTTTACTTTGCCTGCCTATCCCCAGATGCCGACCCGCCTGAACGTGGCCAGTATCTTCGACTTCGAAAACAACAGCACGGCCGGCGTCTTGCCCGCCGGTTGGTTCGGAGATAACGGCACAATTCTTGCCGATCATCAGGTCGCCCACGGCGGAAAATGGTCCGCGCGGATCGAGCGCACCGCTTCCAGTCCCGGAACTTCTTCCAGCCTGGCTATGGTCATCCCCCTCGACTTTGCAGGCAAGACGATCGAGTGGCGCGGCTTCGTCAAGACGGAAAACATAAGTGACTACTTAGCGCTCTGGGTGCGGCAAGACCGGCTTGACGGAACCCCAGTCGCCTTCGCAACAACGCAGGAACTCGGCGTAAAGGGGACCAACGACTGGACCCAGTACTCGGTTTCAATTCCATGGCAGTACGATGCTGCAGTGCTCTCGTTCGGCTTTCAAGCCAGCGGAACCGGCAAAGCGTGGGTGGACGACCTGGAACTTCTCGTCGATGGTCAGCCAGTGGCACAGGCCCCGAACCGCCCCAGCGTCCTCGACTCCGACCACCACTTCGCAGTCAGCCATCTCGAATTGGATCGCCGGGATGGGAACAGTACCCGCATGCTCGCCGTGCGTAACTCTGTCCGCCGAGAATCTCCATCTAGCTCCCAACCTCGACTGGATTTCGGACGCCGCCCTGCTGGGCTCCGATCTCAGCCAAAGACTCGTTGCCATCCACCGCAACCGCACGCGGGCGCTGTCACAGTTTTATGTGTCGCACGCTCAAGGCGGCGAACCGTATTTCGATCACGAACTCTCGTATCCGAGCCTCAAGCTGCCCGACTCCGGCTATCAGCTCCTGGCGTTGTTTCGCTTCTGGAACATGGTGGAGTACTTCTCCCCCAACCGCGACATCATGTCTGACGACCCGGCGAGTTCCCGGGATTACTGGAGCGAGGTTCTGGTAGAGTCCATTCCTCGGATCGCCCTGGCTGCCGACAGCCTCTCCTATCAGCAGGAACTCATCCGCTTTGTCGCGAAGATCAACGACACGCACTCCAACCTGTGGAGTTCCCTTTACGCGCGCCCGCCAATCGGAAGCTGTTACCTGCCGGTGGACGTGCGCTTCGTGGAGGGGGTCCCGGTGGTTCTCCGCTATACGTCCGCGACGGGCGGGCCGGCGTCCGGCCTGATGCCCGGTGACGTGATCCGGCAGTTGAATGGGATTGCCATTTCGGAACTGGTGGCCCAATGGACTCCGTTCTATGCGGACTCGAATCATGCGGCGCGCCTGCGGGATATCGGCAGGGACATGATACGGGGCTCCTGCGACACCACGTCCGTCCTAATCCAGCGCGGTGATCAAACTTTAAGCCTGGCGCCTGCACGCATGCCTATGTGGGAGCTCGATTTCAGCGCCAGCTACACGCACGACCTGCCGGGCGACACCTTCCAGATGCTATCGGCCGACGTGGCATATCTCAAGGTGAGCTCGGCAAAGGCGGCCGATTCCGCCAAGTACATCGAGGCCGCCGCCGGCACCCGGGGCCTCATCATCGACATTCGGAATTACCCCTCGGACTTCGTGATGTTTCCTCTGGGCTCGCTGCTTGTTTCCGAGCCGGTCGATTTCGTGCGGTCCACGAAGGGCGACACCACCAATCCGGGCGCCTTTTACTGAACGCCGCCCGTGACCCTGACCCCGCAACAGCCGCACTACGCCGGAAAGGTAGTCATTCTTATTGATGAGATTACGCAGAGCTCGGCGGAGTACACGGCCATGGCCTTTCGTGCGGCGGGCGCGATCGTAATCGGAAGCACCACCGCGGGTGCCGACGGTAACGTCTCGACCGTGCCGCTCCCCGGAGGGCTGAGCTCCTTAATCAGCGGCATCGGCGTATTCTATCCCGATAAGACGCCCACACAGCGCGTGGGAATCGTTCCCGACGTGGTCGTTACGCCGACGATAGCCGGAATACGAGCCGGCCGGGATGAACTGATCGAAGAGGCCTTGCGCCAGATTCGATCCACCACGACCGAAAGAGTAACTCTCCCGCGCCCGGGACCGCCCCGCCAGCCGGTGACCCGGTGAACTGAGCCATACCCATCCGCGCCGAACAGTGTAGAAACTCCTCGCCGCGCACTACAGCACCGCGCCAAGCTCCTGATCCCGCGTCGATCGGCCGCGGTACTGCGATTGCTCTCCTTTTCAGCAAGAGCCGGGGGGATAGAGGTTCTCTCGGTGGGGTGGCTGCGCGCGCAGTCCGATATCTGGATGTCCAATTGCTCCTGTTTTATCAGGGGTGAGGATAGGAGTATGAGACTGAATTCTTTGGAGGACCTGTTTGTCAGAGAACTCCAGGGTCTTTACGACGTCGAAAATCAGCTCATGAAGGCTCTGCCCAAAATGGCGGATAAGGCTTCCTACACTGAGCTGCAGAACGCGATCCGCGAGCACTACGAGCAGACCAAGAACCAGTCACAGCGGCTGGAGCAGGTTTTCGACACCATCGGCCAGAAAGCAAAAGCAGAGAAATCCGAAGGCATTCGCGGAATCATCGACGAATGCGAGGATATGGCCGGAATGAGCGGTGAGCCTGCTGCGATCGATGCCGGCATCATAGCTTCCGCGCAAAAAGTGGAGCACTTCGAGATCGCCAGCTACGGTACTGTCTGCACCTACGCGGAGATGCTGGGCCATCAGCAGGCCGTCCAACTGCTCAGGCAGACGCTGGAAGAAGAGAAAGAGACCGACAAGAAGCTGACCGCGCTGGCGGAGCGCCTCATCAACGTTGAGGCGGTGCGAACGGCAGGTGCTCAGCACAGGCTGGAAGAATAGAACGAGGAGGGCGGGCCCACTCCCGCCCATCCGCCTTTCCGAGGAGGTTCCCACATGGCACAGCAGCCACAACACGGCAAAAAGGAAAAGGAGGCCGAGCACACAGAGAGTCCGTCTTATACGTCCAAGTACACGACGGACCACGAGGTGATCCGGCAGTGGGCGGAGGAACGCGGCGCAAAGCCCGCGGTCGTCAAGGGCACTGGAGGCGAAGGAGACATTGGGATGTTGCGGCTGGACTTCCCGGGCTACACCGGCGAGGAGTCTCTGCAACCGGTCAGTTGGGACGATTGGTTCGAGAAATTTGAAGAACGCAAACTGGCGTTAGTGTATCAGGATGAGACGGGCAAGGGCGTGAAGAGCAACTTCAACAAAATCATCAGTCGCCACACCGCGGAGGAGGCCGTTCGCAAACGGCACGCCTGAGCTGTTGTTGGAGTTAAGCTGGGTTCGCGCCCCGGCGAAGCCGGTTACCAGCGTGGTTCCCGGCGCTGGCGGGGACCGCCGCCGCGGGAAAATCCGCCGCCACCTGCGTGGCCCCGATCCGCTTTCGGGCGGGCTTCATTCACATTCAGAGTCCGGCCTCCAAACGCTTGCCCATTCAGGGCCGCGATTGCACGATCGGCAGCCTCGGCATCCGACATCTCCACAAACGCGAACCCGCGCGAACGCCCCGTTTCCCGGTCGGTGATTACGTCTACCTTCTCCACCGCTCCATAAGCTTCGAACAGCGAACGAATCGATTCTTCGGTCGCGTTGAAATCCAGATTGCCCACAAAGATGTTTTTCAAGTTCTTCTCCTTACGCTCTCATGCGCGAGCTTGACGAGGCAGAACGGATTTCTCACCAGTTTTCGCGACTCAAACGTACTTGAATTGTACCAGTTTTGCGAATTATGAAAAGCCCTTCTTTTTCCGGTTTGGCAACTTTTTTCCGCGGCTCGGGCGAGTGCTTTCGCGGCACGCGCCAAACCGATTCCTCCTGATAGCATAGGTACTTATGCGCATTGATCTCGCGTTCGGAAAAACGGGTCTGACCCTGGATCTCCCTTCCGGTCTCGACTATCGCGTCCTCGAAGCGCGCTCGGCGGAGCCGCTCAGGGATGCCGCCGGGGCAATCGAGTGCGGTCTGGATTCGCCGATCGATTCCCCGCCCCTGGCCGAACTCGCCCGCGGCAAGCGAAGTGCTGCCATCTCCGTCTGCGATATCACCCGCCCGGCACCCAACCGCCTCGTCCTCCCACCGCTGCTGGCGCGGCTCGAACAGGCCGGGATTCCCCGCGAAGGCATTACCATTCTGATCGCCACCGGGCTGCATCGCCCGGCAAGCGATCGCGAGATTTGCGAAATCGTGGGAGAGCCGGTAGCGGCCGCCTATCGCGTCGTCAACCACTACGCGCGGGAACTCTCCGAGCACCGCCACCTCGGCTCCACAGCCTCGGGAACTCCCGTATACATCGACGAGAGATTCGTCTCGGCCGATCTCCACATCACCCTGGGCTTCATTGAACCGCATCTCATGCTTGGCTACTCCGGCGGACGCAAGCTCATCGTGCCGGGATTGGCGGCTCAGGAGACCATCAAGGTCATTCACAGCCCTCGCTTCATGCGCGAACCGCGCGCCTGCGAAGGCTCTATCGAGGACAATCCGCTTCACCGCGAGCTCCTCGAGATCGCCGGGATGGCCCGGCACGATTTCATGTTCGACGTAGCGCTCGCGCGGGACCGCTCCATCGCGGGTGTCTTTGCCGGGTCGCCTGTCGCGGCGCACCGCAAAGGCGTCGAGTTCGTCTCCCGCGTCCTGCTTGAAACCCTCCCGGAGCAGGTCGATGCCGTGATCACCACCGGCGCCGGCTATCCGCTCGATCTGACCTTTTACCAGTCGATCAAAGGGATCACTGCCGCTTCTCACATCGTGAAGACCGGCGGCAAGATTCTGCTGATCGCGGCGTGCGAGGAGGGCTCGGGCGCGCCGGAATTCTCGCGTATGGTGAGGGAATCGCCTTCGGATGCCGAGTTCATGAAGCGCATCGAGTGCGCCCCGGTGATAGTCGACCAGTGGCAGCTTGAGAAACTTGCCCTCATCACCGCGAAGGCTGACGTCCTGTACTACGTCCCGGGTCTGCCGGGGGAGTACCACTCTTCGCTGTGGGGAACCAGCTATGCTTCCGCTCCCGAGGCGGTCGCCGCGCTGTGCTCGTCGCTGGAGCCCGGCGCTAAGGTGGCGGTCATTCCGGATGGCCCTTACGTGCTGGCCAAACCGGCGCGAGCCTGAGGAGCCTTACTGTGCGCCGCGGAGCCGCAGCATTGTTTTCAGAGTGTGGAAGATGATGTAGACGTCGAGGGCGACCGACAGGTGCTTGATGTAGTACAAATCGTACTCGAGCTTCGTCACCGTATCCTCGATCGTGTCGCCGTATTTGTGGTTGATCTGCGCCCACCCGGTTATACCTGGCTTTACACAGTGCCGCTGGCGGTAATACGGGATCTTCTCCGCCAGCACCTTCACGAACTCGGGCCGCTCCGGCCGCGGTCCTACCATCGACATCTCTCCCCGCAGCACGTTCCATAGCTGCGGCAGTTCGTCAATGCGCAACTTCCGCAGCCACCTGCCGACGCCCGTTACTCGGGGATCGTTCTTCGTCGCCCAGACGGCGCCCGTCCGAGCCTCCGCGTCGACGTACATCGAGCGGAATTTGTACAGCGTAAAAACCTTCCCGTTCAGCCCGACGCGCGTCTGTCGAAAAAGCGCAGGGCCCCGCGAGCTCAACTTGACGGCAATCGCCGCTGCCAGCATCACAGGGAGAGCCACAATCGTGCCGACCAGCGCCAATGCCGGCGAGTACAGCGATTGCAGCAGTACGCTCGTGCGCCTTGGACCCATCTCGCCCGAAAAGATCAACTGTGCGGGCCGCAGTTCTTTCGTGCAAATTCGTCCGCACGCGGTCTCGTAAGAGGTTCCGGCATCTTCGATCAAGACTCCGGAAAACCGGAGATCCAGGAGGTCCTGAACCGGCATGCGCCCGCGGCGCTCCGACATCCCCACTACGATCCTGTCCGGCCGCGTTTCCATCGCGATCCTGCGAAAATCCGAAAGCGGACCGAGCACCTTGGCGCCGTTCCGCAGTTCGCCGGGTTCAACGCCGTCATCGACGTAACCCAGATTTGCGAACCCCAGTTCGGGCCGGGTTGACAGATGCTCAGCGATCTCGTCCACCACGGCATTCGTGCCCACGAAGAGCACACGTTCCCCGCGGAATGCGCGCAGAAACACCAGGCCGTAAAGAATCCGCCACGCGGACAGGGATACCAGCCCACCGGCGCTGCCCAGAATCATGATCAGGCGCGGCAGAATCAGGTTGCGGTCCACGTAGGACAGCAGCGCTTCCACCAGGAACGCGAAGCCGATCGCCTGACCGATCTCAAGCGTCAGCGCGACATTCGAAACCGTCCGGATCTCCGCATACAGGTCAAGGAAGTGAAGCCCGAAAAGAATCGCGGCTACAACTGTCAGGATGCGTAACAGGCCGCCGTCGTAGAAGAGAAAAACCGAAGGATCGACTTCAAGAAGGAGGTAGGCCGCTAAAATGTAACAGGACGTGAGGAGTACAACTTCCGAAAGCAGCAGTACGACGATGCTGGTCGGAACCGAGACCCGAAATAGTCGAATCATTGGCGATCACGAACAATACTCAATCTCACACGTCAACACGGCGCTTACTCCCAGTAATGCGTGAAACCTTTTCTTTTAAGATACCGCTTCCGGAGGGCTCACTGCACCCGCCCCGCGGCTTGACAACCACCTCGTGCACCCGGATACTGAAGGCAAATTTTGACCCGCCGGCGACCGGCGCGATCAAGAGGGGGATTCATGATTACACTCGCGGACGCGCGGCGTATCATCGCCGCCGCTGAGAAGAAAGCCGCCGAGATCGGCCAGCCCATGAATATCGCGGTGGTGGATGAGGGCGGCAACCTCGTCTCTCACGTACGGATGGACGGAGCGTGGATCGGCAGCATCGATATCTCCATCAACAAAGCATTTACTGCCCGGGCATTCGATATTTCAACGAAAGACCTTGCTAAGTTCAGCCAGTCCGGTGGGGAGTTCTTCGGCATTCACGCATCCAACCACGGGCGGATCATGATCTTCGCAGGCGGCATTCCGCTCAAGCGGGAAGGCAAGGTGGTGGGTGGCATCGGCGTGAGCGGGGGCATGGGTGCGCAAGACCAAGCCGTCGCCGAAGCCGGCGCCGCCGCTCTCTGAGAGCTACTTCGGCACCACCGCAGGAGCGGCAGTTCGCCGCGGATTCGCGGGCCGGATCGCATCCCGCGTGCCCGTATCCAGCATGCTCAGCATGAGGAAGATCCCGAGGAACACCAGCCCGGACACGAATATGATCGAGTTCATTGCCTTCTCGTGCAGCAGGTGCATGAAGAAGAGCGCGACGAGGCTCGCCTTTACCGTCGCGATCACGAGCGCAATGACAACGTTTCCCGAACCGAAATCGATTCCCGCCGCAACCACCGTGACTACGGTCAGTCCTACCAGCGTGCCCAGCACCTTCCCGTAGGTTTTGACGGCGCTTTCGTGAGCTTCGGAACTCATATATGTTAACCGCTTGCTTACGCGCGCGGCTCAGTAGCGATTCTGAGCCGCGACCGTGAGGGAGCGGTCATCCTCCTCCTATCGAATCAGATACAGCAGCGGGAACAAATAGATCCAGATGACGTCCACCAGGTGCCAGTACAACCCCACCAGATCCAAGGGCGTGTAATATGCATGGGAGAAATCGCCGCGCCGCGACCGGAGAAACAGCCACGTGATCGCACCCATCCCACCTAGAATGTGCAAGCCGTGCAGCCCGGTCATCATGAAATAGAAGCTGAAGAACATGAACTGCCCAGGCACCGTATCGCCCTGGTGGTGGTAAAACCGACCGGGCAGGAGACCTTCGTGGAACTTATGCGAGTACTCGAGGTATTTGATGCCGAGGAACACGGCAGCAAACATCAACGTCAGCGCAAGGAAAACCAGCAACTGCGTGCGCTTGTCAGTCCTGGCGCTGTGCACCGCCATCACCATCGTGTAACTGCTCGACAGCAGAACCAGTGTGTTGATGAAACCCCAAGTGCGGTCCAGGTGATGGTGCCCCGCGAGGAAGGCCTCCGGATGCAGCGACTGCATGATCGCAAAGCCCACGAACAGCCCGCCGAACAGCAGGATTTCCGTCACCAGGAACAGCCACATGCCGATTTTGCTCGCGTCGGCCTGTTGCTCCGGGCGCGCGAAATGGTGCTGGAGAAACCCGTCGTGCGCGTGGCCGTCGATTGCGATCGGAGTGTCGCTCATCTCGCCTCCACCACCGCCGCTTCTTCGGGCGAGTAGTTGTACGGATCCTCCGCCACCACCGGCACGTGATCGAAGTTATGAGTGGTGGGCGGAGACGGCGTCTGCCACTCCAGTCCGGTCGCGCCCCACGGGTTCGCCGGCGCATCCATGGGCTTGCGCAGCGAGGCGAACAGATACCCGGCCATCAGGAAAAACCCGGCCGCCAGCATCCATGAGCCAAATGTCGAGAACATGTGCAGCGGCTGGAACTGATCCAGGTAGTTGTAATAGCGGCGCGGCATGCCGCGGCTTCCCAGCACGAATTGCGACAGAAAGGTCACATTGAAACCGATGAAGACCAGCGCGGCCGAAACCCGCGCCCACGTCTCCGAATACATCCGGCCGAACATCTTCGGCCACCAGTAGTGAAGTCCCGACAGGAACGCCATCACCGTTCCGCCCATCATCACGAAATGGAAATGCGCTACGACGAAATACGTGTCGTGAAGGTGAACGTCAACCGAGAGCGCCCCGAGAACAATGCCCGTCAGCCCGCCGATGGCAAACAGCAGAAGGAACGATATGGCGTACAGCATCGGCGCTTCGAGTGAGATCGATCCCCGGTACATCGTCGCGAGCCAGTTGAATACTTTCACCGCCGAAGGAATCGCCACCAAAAAGGTGAGAAACGAGAAGACCACCGAGGCCACCTCCGATTGCCCGCTCACAAACATGTGGTGTCCCCACACCAGGAAACTCACCAGCGCAATGGCGATGCTCGAGTAGGCTACCGCCTTGTATCCGAAAATCGGCTTCTTCGAAAAGCAGGGAATCACCTCGCTGATAATCGCCATGCCCGGCAGGATCATGATGTACACCGCGGGGTGCGAGTAGAACCAGAAGAAGTGCTGGAAGAGGACGGGGTCGCCGCCCAGTTTGGGATCGAAGATGCCGATGCCGAGCGCCCGCTCCATGACCAGAAGCAACAGCGTGATGCCGAGCACCGGTGTGGCCAGGATCTGGATGACCGCGGTCGCGTACATGCTCCAGGCGAACAGTGGCATGCGAAACCACGTCATCCCAGGCGCGCGGAGCTTGTGGATGGTGGCGATGAAGTTGATGCCGGTGAAAATCGAGGAGAACCCGAGCACGAACGCGCCGAGCGTCATCAGGCTCACCGCGCCGGTGGTCGTACTGCTGTAGGGAGTGTAGAACGTCCAGCCCGTATCGACGCCGCCGGTCACCATCGCCACTACGGCCATCAGCGCCCCGATGACATACAGCCAGTAGCTCGCCAGGTTCAGCCGGGGAAAGGCCACGTCCTTGGCGCCCAGCATCATCGGCAGCACAAAGTTCCCCAGCGCCGCCGGAATCGACGGGATGACAAACAGGAATATCATCACCACACCGTGTAGCGTGAATACACGGTTGTAGGCGTCCGCGCTCATCATTGTGCGGCCTGGCGTCAGCAGTTCCAGCCGGATCAGCATCGCGAAAATGCCGCCGATCAGAAACGCGAGCAGTGTCGAGGCCAGATACATCACGCCGATCCGCTTATGATCCACGGTCAGCAGCCACGACTTCAGCCCGCGAGTGGCGTTCAGGTAATTGGTTGTGGCATGGCCCGCGGTCCCGGCCGGGAGAGTCATTACGTCAGCCATAGTCTTACCTCTGAGCTTTGATGAACTCGATCAGCGCGTTGATTTCGCGCGGCCGAAGCATTCCTTCGAACGTCGGCATGATCGGCTCGAAGCCGGCCACAATCTTGGCCTGCGGCTTTTCAATCGACTCGCGGATGTAGTTCTCGTCCGCCACGACGGCCTGCCCATTCTGGAGCTTGACGAGGTGGCCAAATACGCCCTTAAAGCTCGGCCCCTGACCGCGCGAGCCGTCGAGCGAGTGGCAGGTGTGGCACCCGCGGCTTTCATAGAGCATCGCGCCGAACTTTGAGAGCGGCATGTTCTTGCCCTCGTCTCCGCCGGTTTCGAGCCAGTCTTCGTATTTTTTCTGGTCGTCCACGAAAATCTTGCCGCCCATGTCCGAATGGCCCTGCCCGCAGTACTCGGCGCAGAGCAGCCGGTGCAACCCCGGTTGCTCCGGCGTGAACCAGAGCTGTGTGTAGGTATCCGGAAGCACATCCTGTTTGATGCGGAACGTGGGCACGTAGAAGCTGTGGATCACGTCTTCAGACGTCATTACGAGCCTCACCGGCTTCCCCAGCGGCACGTGCAACTCGTTCAGCGTCCGGACGCCGTTCGGATACTCGAACTGCCACACCCACTTCTTCGCCGTCACCTGGATCTCCATCGCGTCGCCAGGGCTCACCGCCGCATCCATGTAGGCACGAAAGCCCCAGAAGAAGATCACCATTACGATCCCGAGCGGAATCACCGTCCAGGTGACTTCCAGCTTGTGGTTGTGCCGGATGTTCGGCGTCCTGTCATTGGGCCCCCGGCGCCGGTAGCGGATCACGAACCAGGTCAGCAGGCCCGCGATCAGAAGGAAGAAGAACGTACTCAGGTAAAGCAAGAAGAAGAACAGGTGGTCCACATTGGCGGCGTGTGGCGTCCCTGCCACTGGAAGCAGAACCGAACGCAGCCACTCCGTCATTGCGCCACCGCCAATTTCTTTTCCCGGCGCCACAGGCGAAACAGCATTACCGCCAGCACGAGGACGGTGAGGACTCCCCCCGCCCGCATCACATTCGTTGCGAATAGCACGTAGCCGTGCGCCTCCGGATCGTAGTGAAAGCAATAGAGCAGCACGCGGTCCACGCTGATTTGGAATTTCGATTGTGCCGCTTCGGCGAGCGCCAACCGCACGTCGCGCGGGTTGAATTTCACGCCGTACAGGTAGCGAGACACCTTGCCCTCGGGGGTCAGCACCATGATGGCCGCCATGTGCGCGTACTGCTTCTGCTCGGGGTCGTACCTGTAATGGAAGCCCACCTGGTCAGCCAGCCTCTTGGCGTTTCCCTCGTGATCCACAAGGAAGTGCCACCCGTTCGTGGGCCTTCCGTACTGTTCCAGATAAGCCGCCCGCTTCTGCTGCGCCAGGCCGAACGTCTCCGTGGGATCGATGCTGATTGTCACCACCTCGAAGTCCTTGCCAGCGGTGCCGGGAATCTCCTTGAGCGCAGCAGTCTGGCCATTCAGCACAAGCGTGCAGAGCATCGGGCAGGAGTAGTACACGAGGTCGAGTATCACCGGCTTGTCCTTATGGAAGAACTCCTTGAGCGCTACCGGATATCCGTTCTCGGCGGTGAACGTCAGATTGAGGTCCACGGATTGGCCGAGCTTCTCATCGATGCCCACGCCTTCCAACTGCGCCGGCAGCGGACGCTCAGCGCGCAACCCGGCGGCTGCCGCGAGCAGAAGAACAGCGGCGAGCGCCTTCAATTTGCCACCTCCGTGGACTTCACCGGCACGGGCTTGGTCGAGTACGACAGCCGTCCCTGCGCGTATTCCTGCGCCAGCACTTCCATTGCCCGAGCGATCGGAAGCCGCACCGTACCCTTTGCCCGGTCGATGTACGCGTAGCTGTTCAGCACCGTATCCTCGCGGGCATGCAGTGCGCGAAGGTCTTCCGACACGGGTTCGAGCACTCGCTGGAAGATTTGCTCCTCCTTTACGTGATCGACATAGGCCTGCAAGCCCAGGATGATTGCCACCAGCGCGAGCAGCGTGGCGAGACCGAACAGTCCGATGAACAGCGTGCGCGGCTCGGTCAGATCGAACCCTGCTCCTGTTGGCGGCACTGCGTGATCAGACATTGGTAAACCCCAGAGCTTTCGTAAACCTCAGATCGCCGACCGGCGCCAGAGCGTGCCTCCGCAGCAGGCCCCAGAACGCAAGCCCGAACGTCGCTCCAATCGCCACGAACGCCGCGATGTCAATCCACAGCAGGTTTGCGCCGTCCTTGCGGAACACCGGCATCACAACCCAGAACAAATCGGCGAAGTGCATCAAGAGAATCCAGCCGGCCGCAAACGCGAGGACTCCCAGCTTGCGTTTGGCCGCTCTCGACATCAGCACGAGGAACGGCACGAAGAACTGCCCCACAACGAGCAGTGCGCCCACCCATCGCCACGTTCCGGCCGTGCGCACGTGGTACCAGACCGTCTCCTCCGGCATGTTTCCGTACCAGATCAGCATGTACTGGCAGAACGCGATGTACGCCCAGAACACCGTCAGCGCGAACAGCCATTTGCCCAGATCGTGATAGTGTTCGTGGTTCACCGACGCCCGCAGTATGCCCATCCGCCGGAACGCGAGCAGGATCAGCGTAATCGCCGCGAACCCCGCCAGTCCCGAACCGGCCCAGATGTACACGCCGAACATCGTCGAGAACCAGTGCGGGTCAAGCGACATCAGCCAGTCGAAGGATGCGAGAGAAACCGTGAGCGCCAGCAGAATCATGCCCGGCGCGCTCCATTTTGCCGCCGAACGCGTCAGTTCGAGTGTGCCGCCGTCGTCCTGCTTCACGGAGTTTCGGTAGAGAATAGTCGCCCAGACGCTCCAGATGCCTAAGCAGATCGCCGCGCGCAGGTGGAACCACTCCGGGTTCAGATACGCCTGCTTCGTCTGAAGCAGGGGGTCGGCCGCCACCGCCTCGGGCCGCGCCCATTCGTAGAGGTGCGGCAGGCCGAATGCTATCGGCAGGAAGAGCACCGCGGCGAGCGGGACGGTGAGCGTCATCGTTTCCGCAACGCGGCGGCTCGTCACGCTCCAGGCCGCTCCCGTCAGATGCTGAAGCATCACGAAAAACAAAGCCCCGAGTGCCAACGTGAGCCAGTAAACAAACGCGATCAGGTAGGCCGGATAGAACGCCGCGCTGTCGTTAGAGTAGCCGGCCGCGAGTGCGGCCCAGCCGGCCAGAGCCACCACCGCGAGCGCGTTGCGGCCTCTCCGCCAGAGCTTCGCGTCCAGCTCGTAGTCGTCGAGAATCTCTACCGTTTGCTCGTGGCTTGACATCCCTTACCTCAAATCGGTCCTGAGTTCCTGCGGAACGTCCGCCACCGTGCCGCCGGTGGAACGCTGCAACGCGCGTATGTACGCGACAATCGCCCAGCGGTCGTGTTCCTGAATCTGGAAACGATATCCCGGCATGGTGCGCTTGCCGTGCGTGACGGTGTCGAAAATCTGCCCGTCGGCCATGTCGTGAATCCGCTGGTCGTGCAGGTTGATCGCGGGCCACGACGCGCGCTGCGCAACGATTCCCTTCCCCTCGCCGGTGCGGTCATGGCACGGCGCGCAGTAGATGTTGAACCGCTCCTGCCCGCGCTTCAGCACGTCCATGGTGACCGGCAGCGGGTTCGCCACGTAGTTGCCATCGCGTATGCCCGTGTAGAAAACCGGATCAGCCTTGAGTTCCCCGTGCGCCACCGTCCCCGGCACCGGCGCGCGGCTCGCCCTCCCATCGGCAAACAAAGGGCTCGCCCCCTGCGGCAGATACTTCGGCTGCCGGCGCATGTCGCCGAACACCTGCATCAGATCGACCGGCGGATGGCTCGACGTCGAGCCGCAACCCACGCCCGTGAGCGCCAACACGAACGCCGCTACGATCCCTTTCATTCGGTCACTACCTCCACGTGCTTGCCCCCAGCGCCCTCCAGAATCTCAGCGGCCTGTTCCGGATCGAACCGGGCGCCGTTCGCCTCCAGAGCCAGCAGGAACTTGTCATCCGCCGCGCGGTCGAACCGCGAATGCTGAAACACCGGATGGTAAAAGCGGGGAAGCCCATTCAGTGCCAGCATCCCGAACACCGCGCCGAACGCCGCCAGCAGCACGGCCAACTCAAAGATGATCGGCATCGCGAATTCGAAGGCGAAAAGCGGCTTGCCGGCAACCACCAGAGGCGACGAAACCGCGCCCGTCCACCACTGCAGCAGGACCGCCGAAGTGGCGCCCACGACTCCGCCGCCCAGCACAATCCAGCCCAGCCGCGAGCGCCCCACGCCCATCGCCTCGTCAATTCCGTGGATCGGAAAAGGCGTGAACGCGTCCATCTTCCCGTACCCGAGAGCGCGCGCCGCGCGAACACCCTCCAACAGTTGCTCCGGACTGTCGAACTCCGCCACGACGCCGTAAATCGCGGGCTTTTCCGACCTCTGCGGCGCCGCTGCCGTACCCGCGGTCTTCTCCAGCTCGCTCATGGCTTGCCTCCCGTCCGCGCCGGCAACGTGCCTTTGACTTCCGCCATCGAGATCATCGGGAGAAAGCGCACAAACAAGAGAAACAGCGTGAGAAACAACCCGAAACTGCCGGCCAGCGTGAGGATGTCGACGTACGTTGGCTTGTAGTGATGCCAGCTCGAAGGCACGAAGTCTCGCGTCAGCGATACCACGATAATCACGAAACGCTCAAACCACATCCCGACGTTTACCAGAATGGAAATCACGAACATCGCGGAAATGCTCGTGCGGATGCGCTTGAACCAGAACAACTGCGGCACGAGCGCGTTGCAGGAAATCATGATCCAGCCCGCCCACCAGTACGGCCCAAACGCCCGGTTGAAGAAGGTGAACCGCTCGTAAGGGCTGCCGCTGTACCAGGCGATGAAGAACTCGGTGACGTACGCGAACCCGACAATCAGCCCCGTCCCCAGAATCACCTTGTTCATGTTCTCGAGGTGCTTCATCGTAACGAGCTGTTCCAGATGGAACACTTGCCGTGCGATCACCATCAGAGTCACTACCATCGCGAAACCGGAGAAGATCGCGCCCGCGACGAAGTACGGCGGGAAGATCGTGCTGTGCCAGCCCGGCACGAGCGAAACTGCGAAGTCGAAGCTCACGATTGTGTGTACCGAAAGCACCAGCGGCGTCGAAAGTCCCGCCAGCAGCAGGTAGGCCATCTCGTAGTGCCGCCAGTGCCGCGCCGAACCCCGCCAGCCCAGACTCAGAATGCCGAAGATGATTCGCCGCGCTTTCGTCTTCGCGCGGTTGCGCAGAGTCGCCAGATCGGGCACCAGCCCCGTGTACCAGAACAGCGCCGATACGGTTGCGTACGTGCTCACCGCGAACACGTCCCACATCAGCGGGCTGCGGAAGTTCTGCCAGATGCCGAGGTACGAATTCGGCACCGGGAACAGGTAGTACGCCCGCCACGGCCGCCCGACATGGAACGCCGGGAAAATTGCCGCCGTTGCTACGGCAAACAGCGTCATCGCCTCCGCAAATCGGTTGATCGAAGTCCGCCATCGCTGCCGGAGTAAAAACAGAATCGCCGAGATCAACGTCCCCGCGTGGCCGATACCGATCCAGAACACGAAGTCAGTAATCTCGAACGCCCACCCGACCGGTTGGTTGTTTCCCCAAACGCCGATGCCCCTCGCCACCAGGTACACGAGCATCGCGATCAGCACCCCGGTGATGCTCGACGTGATCCCGAAGGCGATGTACCACGACCGCGGCATCTTGTTCTCAACGATGCGCGATACGGTCTCAGTGACATCGGAATAACCGGGTTCGCCGATTACAAGCGGTGCATCCAGTTCGCGCGTGATCGCCAGGTCCGCCATCTTGTTACAACTCCGGATTCGGATTGCGCAGCTTCGCGAGGTACGAAGTGCGCGGCTTCAAATTCAAGTTATTCAGCAGCGTGTAATTCCGGTTCTGCTTTTTCAGCTTCGCCACCCGGCTGTTCGGATCGTTGATATTCCCGAATACGATCGCTTCCGCCGGGCAGGTCTGCGCGCATGCCGGGGTGACCTCGCCGTCGCGAATTGCGCGGCGCCCCTCGTTCATGGCCTGAATCTTCTTCTCTTCGATGCGCTGCACGCAGTAAGTACACTTTTCCATCACCCCGCGCATACGAACCGTAACATCGGGGTTGAACGCCATCTTCCCGACCTCGGTCAGCCCCTTGTGATAGTCGAGGAAGTTGAACCGCCTCACTTTGAACGGGCAGTTGTTGGAACAGTAGCGCGTGCCGACGCAGCGGTTGTACGCCATGTCGTTCAGCCCTTCGGGGCTGTGACTCGTCGCGCCGACCGGGCACACGGATTCGCAGGGAGCACGCTCGCATTGCTGGCACGTCATCGGCTGCGTCAGCGCCTCCGGGTTATCCTCCGGCCCCGAGTAATACCGGTCCAACCTGATCCAGTGCATCTCGCGCCCGCGCGCCACCTGGTCCTTGCCCACGATCGGAACGTTGTTCTCGGCCTGGCACGCCACCGCACACGCATTGCAGCCGATACACGCGTTCAGATCGACCACCATGCCCCACTGGTTGCCCTTGGAGTAGTCGAAATCCGGGAACATCGAGAACGACTCGGCGGTATCCTTCTCCTGCTCGACAAAGTTCGGATCCTTCCGGTATCCGTCAAGCGTCGCCTCGCGCACCAGCGGCCGGCCTTCCAACGAGTAGTGTTCCTGCGCGCTTACGAGTTCGTACGTTTCGCCGATTTTCCTGATCGATGCGTCACCGAAGTGCACGTTCGAAGTCGTTCTCAACCGGTACGCGTTGTGCCCCACGTTGTCGCCGACGCGGCCGCACTGGGTTCGTCCGTATCCGAGAGCAACCGAGATAGCACGATCGGCGTGCCCCGGCTGAATCCAGACAGGCATCCCGACCTCCCTGCCCTGGGCTTCGATGGTGATCAGGTCGCCCGTCTTTAGCCCTATCTGCCTCGCGGTTGCCGGGCTCACCAGCGCGGCGTTGTCCCAGGTGAGCTTCGTCATCGGCTCGGGTGTTTCCTGCAACCACCCGTTATTGGCGAACCGCCCGTCCCACGTGCTCGCGCTCGGATAGAATGCCAGCTCGATCCCCAGCCGAGCACCTTCGCCGCGAATCGCCGGCGCCTTTGTCGGCTTCGGTTCCACCGTGGGGTACTGCGTGTTCGGAATGACACCGTCGTGCAGGCCGCGCCGCCAGGTCAGCTCCGCTTCCGCCGCCGGCCACTTCGACGTCCAGTAGTTCCGGACGATGTCATACCCGCGCTGATCCTTGTATCCGGTCAACGCAGCCAGCACCTCCGCCGCCGTCTTGCCGTCGTAAAGAGGGCGGATCAAAGGCTGCTGCACGGAAGCCGTCCCGTCAAGCGCGCGCGCATCGCCCCACGATTCCAGGTAGTGCGCCTCGGGCAAGTGCCACTTCGCCGCCGCGCCGGTCTCGTTACGCCAGCCTCCGAGGTGGATCGAAAGGGGAACCTTGCTCAGCGAACCTTCGAAATTGAGATCGGCCGGCGTGTCGTAAACCGGGTTGCCGCCGAGTATCAGCAGCGTCGTGACGTTGCCCGCCGCCATCTCGCCCGCCAGCTCCCTTAACGCGCTCAACTGCGGAGCCGTGGCCGATTCCGTGTACGTCACCGTGCGCCCCGTGTTCCCGAGCGCGTGGTTCATCAGGTGCGCCAGCGCGTGTACCTCGGCCGGCTGCCGCGGCCCCGCGATCACGATGGACCGCTCCCGGTTGCGCTTCAGGTCGCGCGCCACCGCCGCAACCCACTTGCTGCGCGGATTGGCATGGAGCACCGCCAGCGCCGGAGGCGCCACGCCCAACTCCCGCGCCAATTCGGCTGCCAGTTCTCCGGCCTCGCTCACTCGTATCCGGAGACGGTGGTCCGCCATGCCACCCGTCACCGAGTACTGGCTCTCCGCGATGTACAGCCGGTTCATCGCGTCCTTCTCGGAACTCACCCGCCGCCGGCGCGAGAAGTCTCGGATGTGGTTCACCGAGCGACTATCGAGACCCAGAAAATCCGCATCGAGCGAAACCACAACGTTCGCCTCATCGAACCGGTAATGCGGCTGAAGCCTCCGGCCGAACGCCATCTCCGTGCCGGCCAGTTCCGAGTCCCTCAAAACCGGCTCGTACTCCACCCACCGCGCCTTCGGACACCGCGCGAGCACGTGTCCCCTCACGGCTTCGAGCGACGGCGAGTTCACTGTCTGGCTCAGAATCCGCAGCCGGTCGCCGCCGCCGTTCCTGGCCGGATCGAAATGCGGCTTCGCAAACGCGAAGAACTCATCCCAGCTTGCCGTGCGCAGTCCAGCCATCACCTCGCGGGACCGGTCGGGATCGTACAGGTCCAGAATCGAAGCTTGCGCGAACCCTGAGCCTGCCCCGCCGCTCGCCGGGTGCTGCGGGTTGCCCTCGATCTTCGTCGGCCGCCCATCGTGCGCCTCAACAATCAGCCCCGTCGCCGCTCCGCCTATGGAAATTGCCGTGCTGTAGTAGAGCGGATTGCCGGGAACGCAACCCTCCACTCCCTTCGAAGCCGGCAGGATCTTCTCGGCCGGCCGGCTGCACGCGGTCAGCCCTGCGAGGCCGAACGATGCCGCCATCAGTTTCAGCAAGGTACGCCGCGAGGAGGAATCGAGAATGGAAGCCGTTTCCGGAAACTCCCGGTCCAGCCATTCGGAGATTTGGGGGGAATTCGAACCTTGTTCGAGACTTCGCCAGTATTCTTTTCCGGTCTGCTTCATCGATGGCACCCCGAGCAGTTCGTCGGAGGGTGTATGTGATTCTTCGCGATCAGTTCGCGGCCGATCTCCGCGGGATCGCGGTCCGGCTTCCAGTCCAGCTTGGTGACCAGTTCGCGCGGCCTGATGTTGGCAGCCGGATCGCGGTGGCAATCCATGCACCAGGCCATGTTCAGCGGTTGCACCTGCTTCACCTGGATCATCTGATCCACGCGCCCATGGCAAGTCACGCAGCTCACGCCCGCATTCAGGTGCGCGGAGTGGTTGAAATAGACGTAGTCCGGCAGCTTGTGGATGTGTACCCACGGGATCGGCCGTCCGCTCGCGTAGCTTTCACGCACCGGCTGCAAAAGGGGGCTGTCCGGCTTCACCTTGGTATGGCAGTTCATGCAGGTTTCGGTGGCCGGAATTGCCGCGAAGGCGGAGCGCTCAACGGTCGAGTGGCAATACCGGCAGTCCATTCCCAGATTGCCCGCGTGCAGCTTATGGCTGTACGCTACCGGCTGAACCGGAGAGTACCCCGTCTCGGCTTGCTTCGGACTGAACATATAGGCGGATATACTAACACCGCCTAAAACGATCAGTAAGAAGGCAGACAAACCGATCTTGAAATACTTATCCGCCCGCTTTGGAAAGATTGGTGTCATCCCAGTCGTGACTTATTAATTCCACTTCTAGCAGAACTGTAGCAGTTCCGCAAATCCCGCATCTTTTCCTGTTGCACAGGAATCACATCAATTGGATGCTGGGGCGGCGGAATTGGTCGCAAGTGGTATTTTAGGGTCGGCCCGCTGCTTGACATTCACCCACGACATGGCGCTCGACCGCCGAAGAACGCGCTTACTATACCGCGTGGGCAGACTGTTCGGTGACCTGAAGGTACGCCCCAAGTTGATGGTTCTGCACAACATTTTCTTCGTTGTGCTGGCCTCGGCCGTCTACGTCGCCCTGATCCCGCCCTTTGAGCAGCAGGTCGGCCGCGCGGAGGCTCGCGAAACCGCGCTCGTCACCCGGCTCTTCCTGGAGGGCAATCCTGTTCTCCAAAGCCCGGAAATGTCGATTTACCACTACCGCCACGGGGCGGCGGCCGCGCTCGGCATCCCGGAGACCACCATGCAATGGCTCGACGCCCACCCGGGCGCCGTCTGGCACAGCCCTTCCGACCCGGACCGCATCTACCTGCGAGACCCCAGACCGGGCGAGTACCGCAGCCTCAGAATGCCCCATACCTTTTATACATGGGCGGTCCAGCGTGCGCGGTGGGCGCTTCTTATCGTGCTTGGGTTGGCGTACATGCTCGCCGTCCTGGCCCTCGAACTCTTTCTGCTGCCGCTCCACGTTTACAGGCCGCTGCGCCTCCTACTCGAAGCCGATAGCGCCACCCAACGCGGCGACACCACCAATGAACTCATCGAGCCGCAACTGATTCCCGCTGACGAACTCGGCCAGATCATGCGCTCCCGCAACGACACCGTCTCGCAGTTGCGCCGCCATGAGGCCGACCTTGCCACCGCCCTCGCCAGTCTCGAACGCGCCGCCTCCGACCTCAAGCGCAAAAACCGCCTTCTGGAAACCGCCAAGCGAAACCTGGCCGAGCAGGACCGCCTCGCCAGCCTCGGCATGCTCAGCGCCAGCGTCGCCCACGAACTGAATACCCCGCTCGCCGTTCTCCACGGCTCGATCGAGAAGCTGATCGAGACTACCGAGGACCAGACTGCTCTCGAACGCCTCGGCCGTATGCTGCGCGTCACGCAGCGCCTCCGGCGTATCAGTGAGAGCCTCCTCGATTTCGCCCGCCACCGCGCTCAGGAGATGACCCCGGCCGCTATGTGCGCCGTAGTCGATGAAGCGTGGGACCTGGTCGGCATCGACGAGAAAGCTTCCGGCATACGCTTCACGAATCTTGTTTCGCGAAACGATGTCGTGATCGGAGATGCAGACCGGTTAGTCCAGGTCTTTGTTAATTTACTCCGGAATTCACTAAGTGCAATCAAACCGGGTGGCGTGATCTCAGTATCTTCCCGCCAGCTCGTCATCGAGAGCGTACCCTGGGTAGCCGTTACCGTGGAGGACAACGGGCCCGGCATTCCCGCCGACATGATTCCGCAGATCTTTGAAGCTTTCGTCACCACCCGGCTCGATGCGCGCGGGACAGGCCTCGGCCTCGCCGTTGCCGAGGGCATCGTCCACCAGCACGGCGGGCGCATCCATGCCGCAAATCGGCCGGAGGGCGGCGCGCTGCTCGAAGTGCGCCTACCCGCCGCTGCCGCCGTGCGGCACTCCGGAGGAGAACACTCATGAAGAACGAAGCACCAGCCGAAACACCCGCATCCTCACTCATCGACGTCGCCGTTCTTGACGACGATCTCGACTTCCTCCACTACATCGAGGATTTCCTCAAGGACGAAGGCTGCTACTCCGTTCGCGTGTTCCACCACCCGGACGACCTCCTTCAGGAGTTCGAGCGCCGCACCCCGGACATAGTGCTGCTCGATATGAAAATGGGCGAGTTCAAGGGGAACGAAGTTCTGGAACAGTTGCAGGCGCGTTATCCGAATCTCTGCGTCATCGTTGTGACCGGATACCCTTCCCTCGAGGATATGCGCGCCACCTTCAAGCGCAAGGTGTTTGATTACCTCGCCAAACCGTTCTCGCTCTCCCAGCTCAGGCAGACTCTCGAAAACGCGGTCAACGCGTTCAACCTCGGCCGCGCGCCACAGGACCTCCTCCGCGAACGTCTCGGCCACCGGATCAAGCTGCTTCGCGTCGAGCGCAAGTGGTCGTTGAAGGACCTGGCGGCCTCCGCCAGGCTCAGCGTCTCGCAGATCAGCTCCATCGAACGCGGTGCGCACCTTCCCAGCATCGAAAGCTTTCTCGCGATTTGCCAGGCGTTCGACAAGCGGCCCTCGGAGCTTCTTTCGTCTATCGGCTTCTGAGCCTCGATGCGCGACGCGGTTGCCCAACCGCTCCCATCGCGCCGGTTCGCTACAATCCAAGGTGGACCTCACGCTTCACCGATGCTTATCCTGCGACTCGAAACAACCGCATCCGCGAAAGACCTGCTGATCGCCGAACTCTGGGAACGAGGCACCTCCGGCATCACTGAAGAGGAAATGCCCGGCGGCGGCTTCCTGCTCTCGGCCTTCTTCGAACACCAGTTCGACACCGCCGGTTTTGCGGCCTGCAACCCGCACTGGGAAACCGCCGAGGATCGCGACTGGGTGGCCGTGTCGCAATCCCTGTGGTCGCCCGTGCTGGTTGGCGAGCGTATCTATCTCGCGCCCGAATGGAGCACTGACCCCACGCCGCCCGGCCGCATTCGCCTCAACATGCACCCCGGCCAGGCTTGCGGCACAGGATGGCACCAAGCCACTCAGCTTTGCCTCGAAGCCATGGAACGCCACCTCCGCCCGGGCCTTTCAGTGCTCGATGTCGGCACCGGCTCCGGCATTCTCTCCGTTGCCGCCTCCCTGCTCGGCGCCGCGCCTGTCTTTGCCTGCGATATCGACGCCGAAGCCGTTGTCGCGGCCGGCGCGCGCTTCCGCGCCGAAGGCGTCCCGGCACGCCCCTTCGCAGGCTCAGTCCGCTCGGTGCGCGATGCCGCGGTCGATCTTGTCGTCGCCAACATCAATGCGGAAACGCTGATGGGCCTCGCCCCCGAAATCCTCCGTGTCCGCAAGCCCGGCGGCCACCTGATTCTTTCCGGATTTCCGCCCCGCCACGCCGCGCGCGTTCGCGAGGCCTTCGGCCCCTGCCTGGAGACTCTCGAAAAGGAAAACTGGGTTGCGCTCGTCTTCTAGAATCGCGCCGGAGTCGAAACTTACTCGTGCCCGCGCAGGTGCTCTTCCGCATGGTTCTCGATCGAGCACCCGGGGCAGTTCACGTGTTCGAACTGCACGGTCGTGTGATCAATGTGAAACCGTTCGGCCAGGATGCAATTGAGCCGCCGCAGAATCGATTCGCTTTCCGAAGGCGGCACGTCTTCAATCAGCACGTGGCAACTTAGCGCGTGCGTGCTCGACCCAAGACTCCAGATGTGCAGGTCGTGGACGTCGAGCACGTCCTTGACCCCCTGAATCGCGCCGGCCACTTCGTTCAGGTCCAACCCGCTCGGCAGCCCCTCCAGTAGAATGTTCAGCGATTCCTTGATGATCCCCCACGCCGTCCAGATAATCAGCACCCCGATGATTGCCGAGAGCAACGGGTCCATCCGCTCCCATCCCGTGTAGCGGATCACCACCGCTCCGGCGATGATGCCAATCGAACCCAGCGCGTCGCCGAGCATGTGCGCCCACGCACTCCGGACATTGAGGTCGCGCTTCCGCTCGCCTCGCAACCCCAGCATGATCGCGACATTCACGACCAGACCGATGGCCGCAACGACCAGCATCGTGATCTCGTTAACCTGCTCCGGCCGCCGCCAGCGATGGTAGCTTTCGTAAATGATGTAGCCGCTCAGGATCAACAGCGACAACGCATTCACGAATGCAGTGAGCACACCCGCACGGTGGTATCCGTAGGTCTTTGTCTCGTCGGGAGGCCGGCGCCCAAAGTACACCCCGAGCCAGGCCAGCCCCAGCGCCAGCGCATCGGTGAGGTTGTGTCCTGCGTCGGAAAGAAGCGCGAGGCTTCGCGCCTGCATCCCCGCAACCGCTTCCACCACCACAAACATGCCGGTCAGGACGAACGACCAAACCAGAACTCGTCCCATCTCCGCGCCGTGGTGGTGCTGATGCAAAATTAACCTTTCCTACTCCCAGTTTAACCCAGTCTCACTTCTCTACCCGTGCATAGAACGCACCCCGCCCCGTTCGCAGATCCTTACCATAGGAGAACACCGCCGTGAATCCTCCAGGCACTCGCACCTTCGCTTGCACCCCCACGTCCCACAGCCACTTACTCGAACCTCCTCCGGCCATCGTGTAAGCCCGCCCGCTGTCCACAAATGGGCCGAGCGTGAACTTCGCGAAACCCGCCGGGTACACCAACTTATCCATCTCCCAATTAGTAAGTACATAGCTACGCGCCATTGGCGCGCTGCCCTTCCGGCCGCGCTCCGTTCCGATGTGCGCCCGTAATAGCAGGTCGTTATCGCGCTCCAACCCCAGCATGAACAGGTTGTCGAACGGGATCGGACCAAACGTCTTCCCCGCCCTCACGCGCGCCACTGTTGCATAATCCTCGCCGCGCGCTTGCGGGAACCATCGCGCTTCCAACAAACCCTGGCCCTGTGAATGCAGCCCAAGCGATTCCATAAACGTCCGTCCCACGCGCCAGGTTGCCTCTGAAACCACCTCGAACCGCCGCCCCGGCATATCCACGACTCTATAGCGAGTACGAGCCTCGGAGTAAACCGACGCCCCTCCCGGCAAGCTACTGTTACGAAATCGCCGCGTCCCGATCCCTAAATCCGCGCCCCACTCCCACCGGCTATTCACAATGGACTTGAAGCCAACTCCGCCTTCCACTTTCTCGAGCTTGAAACCGCCCAGCCCGGCTACATTCCAGTTCTCGTTGCGAGCGTCGAGGAACACCCGGTAGCGCTTTCCCGCATCCCTCGCAATCGGCCCCGAGAGCTCCGCGAACGCCCGCCGTTTCTGCGCGTCCCACCTCACGAGCGAAACTAAGTTGGTACCCGAACGCCCCAGATTGTAGAACTCCGGACTAACCGACCGAAACGGCAGTCCGCGAAGGAGCGACGCCCACCACGCCCGCGGCCCGGCCGACCGGAACACGACGTCGAAGCTATCCTCCTCGCGCGGAACCAGTTCGAGTTTCCGCACGGGAAAAACGCCCAGCATCGCCAGCCGCTCGCGCGTAAGCTGATACTCTTCCAGTTTCAAGACCGCCGCCGGCGAGAACGCGAACGCCCGGTCCAGTAGCACCGGATCGACTGCCCGCTCCGGATCCGTCCGGATCTCCTCCACTCGCGGCTTCCCCGCCCGGTTCCAGTACTTCAGCGCCGCTTCCTGGTTTCCGTCCAGCATGTAAATCGTGGCCAGAAAATCCGCGGCGTAAGAATCCTCGGGGTCCAGACGCAGCGCGCTCCGAAGGAATCTCCTGGAAGTTCCGAACTGCTTCTGCTTGAACGCCAGTCCAGCCAGTTCGAGAGGAAACCGCTTGTCGTTCGGCGCCGCCTTCCACCCCGCCTCGAACGCCGCCTGCGCCTGGGCCCATCGCTCGTCGCGTGCGAGCGTCATGCCGCGCTCGAAGTAGTCATCCGCGGCTGCCGCCTGGCAGAGCAGCAGCGCAAACGCCAGTATCATCGCGCCTGCCGCGGAACGGCCAGCAGTATCCAGCGGTCCTTCCAGTCACGTTCGAAAGCGGCCCGGTCCAGCCTCAACAGCTTCCGCCGCGCCGGGTCGTTCAGCAGCACGAATCCCTCATCCACCCCGGCCACTACAACGTAGTGCAGCGGCGCCCCTTCCTTCAGACACACGATCAGCGGGCGCCCCTTCTCAATGTGGTTCCGCAGGTCCGCCCACTCTCCCCGAATCGCGAACGCTTCGAACCCCTTCTCGCGGAAATACTTCTCCATGTCCGACGCGAAGATGCCCTCCGCCCGCCGCGAGTACAGCAGCCTATGGATGTTGTGGGGCTCAGCGTCCGGCTGAGGCATGGACGCGCCTTTCGCGATCCAGTACTGCATGACCATGGCGATGCTCGCCGCGCCGCAGCTGTTTCTTTCCTGCCGGATGTAGGGCACATCCAGCCAGACCCCAGTCGCGGCGGACCACAGCATCGCCACAGCCAACAGCATGGAATTAAGCGTCAGTGTGCAACGATCGCAATCACAGCGATGACAATGACACCGATAATGATGTACGTAACCTGCTGGCTCGACAGGCTCAGTCCGCCGGCGGCGAAATCGGCCTGTGTGCGATCAGCCTGCGCCGCCAGCCGCGCGAGTTCCTGATCGGAAAGCAGCGGAAGCGCCTTCTGGATCTTGCCTGCATCCATCTTCATCGAAGCCAGCGCTTTTTGCCCCTCGGTGGATGACAGCACCTTCTCCAGCTTCGCGATATCGCGCTGCCTGTTCTCGGCAGCGGTCCGCAATTCGCTGCGGAGATCTTTCGGGGAAACGATATGGTTCTGGGCCAGGAGGTCAACGGGAACCAGAAGCACGGCTGCCACGACGGGCAGAACCATGCAGGTAATACTGCGGATGTACATGTGTACGCCTCCTACAGATTGGATTCAACGCGCCGCGTTCAGGCCGTAACACCGACCTGTTCAACGATCGTGATCCCGAATGCCTCGAGCCCGATCACGCGGCGCGGGTGATTGGTTAGCAGCCGTATGGTGTGCAGACCCAGATCCGAAAGGATCTGCGCACCGATGCCGCTCTCGTACTGCAACAAACGTTGTCCGTCCGCCCCCGTGTAGTGCGTGAAATCGCGCCGGTGCGGAACCAGTTCTCCCACCGCATCCGTCGCCGTGATGCGAATGCCCGGTCCGGTCTGGTGCAGGTAGACCAGCACTCCGCCTTCCGCCGCGATGCGCGCCATTGATTCGCGCAGCGTCTTCTGGCAATCGCACGTCGTCGCGCCGAACACGTCGCCGTAGGCGCAGTGCGCATGCATCCTCACCAGCACGCGATCCTTCTTCACGACATCGCCGCTGATCAGTGCCAGATGCAGTTCCGGGTCCGTGGCCGTCGCGTACGCAATCGTGCGGAATTCTCCGAATTCGGTCGCCAGGCAGCCCTCCGCCACCCGCCGTATGTTCCGCTCATGTTGCAGCCGGAAACGGATTACCTCCGCCACCGAGATCATCTTCAGGTTGTGGCGGAGGCAGAACTCCTCGAGCTGCGGCACGCGCGCCATCGTGCCGTCGTCGTTCATGATTTCGCAGATGACGCCGGAAGGGTCAAGTCCGGCGATCCGCGCCAGGTCCACCGACGCTTCCGTCTGCCCGGCGCGCACCAGCACGCCCCCCTCCCGTGCCCGCAACGGAAACATGTGCCCCGGACGCGCAAGATCGCCCGGCTGAGCGCCGGGGGCGATCGCCTTCTGGATCGTAAGCGCGCGGTCGGCCGCTGAAATGCCCGTCGTCACGCCCTCGCGAGCGTCAATCGTTTCGTAGAATGCGGTCCCGAACCGCGACGTGTTGTGCGGTGTAATCGGATGCAGGTGCAGTTCGTCGCATCGCTCCGGAGTCAGCGTCAGGCAGATCAGCCCGCGCCCGTGCGTTGCCATGAAGTTCACGATTTCCGGCGTGGTCTTCCCGGCCGCGGCGAAGAGATCCCCCTCGTTCTCCCGGTCTTCATCATCCACGATCACAAGCATGCGCCCGGCGCGAATCTCCTCCACCGCCTCGGGCACCGACACAAAAGGCATAACTTTACAGTATCCAACACGATGGGCCGGCCGCGCGGCCGTCCACACCCCTGCGGCGCACGCCGCCCCGCATCTGCGCAGGTCACAGCCGCCCGCCGCGGCGGCAAGAAGTTCAACGCGTGATGCGGCGCCGCCACAGCAAGCTCCGGTGGCGTCACGGTGAGCCGACCCTTCCGCTGGTAAAATGATTGATTAGCTCAAAGAGGCCCTTATGGCGGATTTCGTCGTTCACCCCACTAAAAAGTTTCTGCGAATACAATACACCGCGGTCTTTATCGTCGTCTGCATCGCGGTTTTCCTGTACGTCAACCACTTCCCGGAAAAGCCCGCGTGGCTCCTCGTCATCCCAGGTCTGCTCTTTCTCTGGCCGGCGACGGGCAGCGTTCGCCTCCGCTTCACCAAGCTGACCGGCACTGGCGACAAGCTCCGCTACGAAACCGGCATCCTGTCCAAGACCACGCGCACGATTCAGATCTCCAAGATCCAGGACGTCACCGTCAACCAGACACTCATGCAGCGCCTCTACCGCACAGGCGCAGTCTCCATCGAGACCTCCGGCGAGACCAGCCGCCTCACCGTCGATAACATCGACGACCCGCAGGAACTCGCCGATTGGCTCCTGGACGCCACGCAAGGGCAGCCGCAAAAGCGCAAGGCGGAACGCGCGTGACCGGCCTCCCCGCAGTCACCCTCTCCGAATCGCAGGTTCGCGATTTCGCCCAGCGCATGCTCGAAGCAGCCGGCGCAACCTCCGACAAGGCGCGCCGCGTGGCGGACGTCCTCACATACGCCAATCTGCGCGGCATCGACTCCCACGGCATCCAGCTCCTGCCGCACTACATCGACCAAATCGAAGCGCGCGACCTTGACCACGCCGCCGAAGGCCGCGTTGTATCCGAGTGCCAGGCCTGCCTTCTCTACGACGCGGAGTACGGCCTCGGCGCCGTCACTGCCGAAATCTGCACGGCGCACGCCATCCGCCTCGCCCGCCAGCACGGCATCTCCATCGTGGTCGCGCGCGAAGCCAACCACTTCGGCCCCGCCGCCTTCTGGACGCAGAAAATCGCCGCCGCCGGCCAGATGGGAATCGCGGTGTGTGATGCTTCCCAGCAGGTTCCGCCATGGCAGGGGAAGGCGAGAAAGATCGGAACGAACCCGATTTCCGTGGCCGTTCCGCACCCCGCAGGGCGCGGATGGCTGCTCGACATGGCCACCAGCACCGTCGCGCTCGGAAAGCTCGAACAGGCGCACCTGAACGGCAAAGAGGAGATCCCGACCGGCTGGGCGCTCGATTCCGAAGGCCGCCCCACGAATCTCCTCTCCGCCGCTCTCGAAGGCTTCCTGATGCCGCTGGGCGGATACAAGGGCAGCGGGCTCGGAATGATGGTTGAGATCCTGTGCGGTGTCCTCGGAGGCGGTGGCTTAGCCCCGGACGTCCGCGGAATCCGCCAGCACGGCGGCCCCTCGCGCGTGAACCACACGTTCCTGGCGATCGACGTGGCGCGCTTCATGCCGCTCGAAGCTTTCTATGAGCGGATGGACCGCCTCGTCGGGCATGTGAAGTCAGCCCCGCCCGCCGCCGGCTACGACGAAGTCCTCGTCGCCGGCGATCCCGAGTGGCGCAGCGAAGACGACCGCCGAGCCCACGGTATCCCCATCATGCCCGGACCCTGGGATTTCCTCCTGCGCACCGCACAACGGCTGGGAGTGGCGCTACCGGCCTGAACCCCCACAGCCAACAAGCCTAGCCAGGGAAATCGAGATTACACCTGCTGCGTAGACGCGCTACAGCGTTTCTTTGAGCTTTCGCCGATACTGGGGATTCCACCGAAGGTGAACGCTGATTCCGGAGGGAACGCGAACGGCATTCCGGGCCGAAGGCGAACACTTCTCGGAGCGCAGCGACGCTGGCTCTTCGATTGTGCAGGAACTGTTCGGCT
>JAEZIJ010000170.1 GCA_023436715.1 Acidobacteriota bacterium | reverse complement strand
CGGCCGTCCTTCGGGAGGAGTTTCGGGATCACGATGGCACCCTCTACCTGGAATCCATACTGGTCGAGGTAGTGTGTCGACCGCGGCTTGCCGATCGCGTTGTTCTGAAAGGTATTGGCGTCGAGCGCCGTGCGCCGCATGTATTCCCAGCCGGCGCCATGGAAAGTGTTGCCGCCGGTCTTGAGCGAGACGTTCATGATACCGCCGCCCGAGTGCCCGTACTCGGCGTTATAGGAGTTCATCATCACGCTGAACTCCTGGACCGCATCCACTACCGGCACGTAGGCAATGTTGTTGCCGCCCATCTGACCGTTATTGGAAGCTCCGTCCAGCATGAACTCGGCGGAGGAGTTGCGGCTGCCGTTGACCGACCATTCCGCGATTGCGCCGTTATCGAACGGCCGCTGCCAGATCGCCGCGCCGTTGAAAGTGACGCCGGGCATCATGGCGCCGAGCATGAACGGATTGCGGGCGTTCAAAGGAAGCTCGGTGACCTGCTGCTGGTTGACGACGCCGCTTCGGCTGGCGGTCTGCGTTTCCAGTAGCGCCGCCTGCGCGGTCACTTCGACGCTTTGCGTCATCTCGCCAACTTCCAAGGTGATATCGATACCCGCGACCTTGCCGACCTCGAGCACGATGTTCTCGCGAATGTACTGTTTGAAACCCACCACGGCGGCCGTGAGCTTATAGTTGCCAGGACGCAGGAACGGGATGGAGTAGGCGCCCGTCGTATCGGAGGAGGCTGTCGTGGTTTCGTTCGTAGCGTTGTTGATCGCCTGGATTTTTGCGTTCGGGACGGCCGCGCCGCTTGCGTCAAGCACGTGCCCGGAAATAGTAGCTCGAAACTCCTGTGCGGCTGCCAACGATCCGAGCAGGCACACAAGACACACTACTAGTGTGATGATTCTCACTGTTCTTCCCCTTACTTGCTGTTTTTGACCCCTTACTTGCTGTTTGGACCTTAACCTCTTAAAGTGGGAGAAGCTCCATCCTGCTCAGCGTCGGGAGCTTCCCCATGGCGCAGTACCGGCTTGGGCCCGCGTTCTGTAGGCACAATGCAGGGCTGCGTGTGGGCTGGGCCAGACAGGCCGAGTCCTTCACTACGCTGCGCCTCGGGGCGCGGGACTCGGTGTCGTAGCCATGTGTAAAGCGGTATGTGGCCGACAACTGGAACGTCAACCATGGGCGCAGTCATCGTGCTCCTCTTCCGCGCTTTTCCGTTCCCTCTTCGCTTTGCGGTACTCCACCAATGCCCGTACCATCACCTCGGCCAGTGTCAGATCGTTTTTCACCGCGTAGATCCGCGCCCATTCCCGTAAGTCACTCGGGCAGCGGAAGTTAACAAACCGGTCTCCTTTTTCCCGAACCTTTCCCTGATCCCCCGCGTCCCCTTCCCCTTCTTTCGCCATGTGTTGCTGTGTTATTGTGTCGCTGTGTCGTGACCGCATTCTCTACGGTGCATACTATCACTGCATATAAGCGGAGTCAATGTGGAAGTTAGATTAAAAATTAGAAAGCTTCTTTCGGATCTGAAACTGACTCAGGCCAACCTGGGATTGAGCCTCGGGCTTCACCCGTCTACGATAGGACTGTACCTGGCCGGCCAACGCACGCCGGACTCCCTCACTTGCCTTTTATTCGCAGGAATCTGCAAGGACCCCGAAGACCGGCGGTTCTTTCTGGCCCAAACCGGACTGTCCGGAGATCAGCTTCGACTGATTGCGCATGCCCTGGGCGCGGCAAGCGCTGGAACGACACCGGCAACTTATCGCTCGGATACCCGCCCCTCACACGATGACCTGGAGTTCATTCTCACTACAGAGGAATCCCATCGGGCTGAATGGCTCAAAGGAAATATACAAACGTTCGCCGAGGCCTTACGCTCCCGCCCTTCCACGGAGGGGAAGAGAAAACGTGGCGCGTAACCAGGCAAGATGGGACCACCATGGAGTACAATCCCGGGCGCCGCGAACCATTCACTCGCCGGTAGGGCAGTAGGTCTCGGCGTCCAGATCCCGGATCACCTCGGTTCGGCCTCCCGATTGCTGTAGGATCTATACATGCATTTCCATTCCCGGCGGGGCTTTCTTGCTCAGACCGTCGGCGCGAGCTGGTTCGGCGCCTCCCTCCTCGAGCAGGCCGTGCTCCGGGCCGCTCACGCGCAGTCGCAAGCCGCCGTTCCCCAGCCCGCGCTCTTCGATATCGAAAAGATAGCCGAAGGCGTCTATGCCGCCATCGCGCGCCCGTACGCTCTCATCAATTGCAACGCCGCCATCTTCGAGAACGCCAACGACCTCATGATCGTTGACACCCACTCCAAGCCCTCGGCCGTCATCTCTCTCGTCTCGCAGATCCGCCGCGAAATCACCACCAAGCCCATCCGCTACATCGTCAACACGCACTTCCACTGGGACCACACCCAGGGCACCCCGTCCTACAAGCGAATCGCCCCGCGTGCGGACGTCGTCTCCAGCACCGCTACCCGCAACCTCATAGCGGAACTCGGCCCCGCCCGCCTCAAGGCTTCCCTCGACGAAGTGCCGAAGGCGGTCGAGCGCTACCGCAAACACCTCGAAGCCGCGCGCACGCCGGAGGAGAAGGCCCACTACCAGCGCATGGTCTCGGAAGCTCAGGGCTACGTTCGCGAGCTGCGGAACTACGCGCCCGAACTGCCCAACATTACCTTCCGCGACGAACTCATCCTCCACGATAAGGCGCACGACCTCCACCTCGCCTTCCGCGGCCGCGGCCACACCGCCGGCGACATCGTCGTGTTCTGCCCGCGGAAGAAGGTCATGGCGGCCGGCGACCTGCTTCACTGCTTCTTCCCCTATATCGATGACGGCTACCCGCGCGAGTGGCCGCGCACCCTGCGCTCCGCCGGTCAGTTCGACTTCACCCGCGCCATCGGCGGACACGGCCCCGTCCAGAACGGGCACGACCGCCTCAACCAGATGGCCGCCTATATCGAGGAACTCACCGCCGCCGTCGAGGACGGCAAGCGCCGTGGCCGCCCCCTCGCCGAACTCGAGCGCTCCATCACCCCGGCTACCCTCAAAACGCTTCAGAATGGTGGATACGGAGACTTCATCGCCGCCGCCACCAAGCGGGGAGACGCCGAATCCGTGCTGAAGACGCCGGCCGAAATCCTCGCCGGCGGTGTGAAGTCCAATGTCGCCGCGGTCTACAAAACCCTGGAGAGAGCATAGTCGGAATGCCCGGTACGAAGTACGCTCCTGAATCGGAAGTGATCGGCCGGGAGCATCTCACTCCCCTCTTTCACGTCGTGCTGCTTGACGACGACGACCACACATACGCCTACGTCATCGAGATGCTGCAGCGCCTGTTTCTGTTCTCCGAAGGCGAGGCGTTCGACCATGCGAAGGAAGTGGACACCACCGGCCGGACCATCGTAATCACCTGCGAGCTGCCGCAAGCCGAATTCGCCCGCGACCAGATCCACGCCTACGGAGCCGATTGGCGCATGTCGCAATCGAGCGGTTCCATGTCCGCCATCATCGAACCGGCGGAGTAACGATTCCCGCCCTCCGTCCGATAAGCCGGATATGGAAAGAAGAGCCGAACCGCGTGTCCCCGCCAACCAGGACGCCCTCGTCACCCTCCTCCTGGACGCCGGCTCCCCGCAGTTTCAGGCCCGGATACAGGACATTTCCGGAACCGGCATGCGGCTCCTGTTACCGCAACCCGTCTCCCCAGGCGCGCTGCTGAAGATCGAATGGGACGATGCCCTCCTGCTGGGCGAGGTCTGCTACTGCCAGCCGGCCGAGGGCGGACACGCCGCGGGACTGGAGTTGCAGCACGCCCTGCTTCAAACCGGCGAACTCGCCCGCCTCTCCCGCCGGCTCCTGAGTGAAGACCAACCCGTGCCCGCCCTGTAGGGGCCGGGCATGCCCGGCCCGCTCCCGCCATCCTTTTGCCGCGTGGGGACCGGAGCTTTGTATCAGGGCACGGCTTCAGCCATGCCGGACCGCTGACCCAGGGGGCGAGAGTCCACGTTATTCCTGCACGCCCACCCCACGCCCGCCCCTTGGGACCGGAGCTTTGTATCAGGGCACGGCTTCAGCCGTGCCGCAAAACGCGGGCAAACCACGGGCTTCAGCCCCTGCCGGGCCGCTGACCCAGGGGCGAGGGCCCACGCTATTCCTGCACGCCCACCCCACTCCCCCCAACCTTCTGCCTTCACCGCTCCGTTGCGAGCTGTGAAAGAATCCGGGGACACTCTGGAGCAAGCCCTGCCTCAAACCGGCGAACCCGCCCTGTAGAGACCGGAGCTTTGTATCAGGGCACGGCTTCAGCCGTGCCGCAGAACGTCGGCAAACCACGGGCTTTAGCCCCTGCCGGGCGGCTCGCCCATGTAGCGCTCCCGCCACCCTTTTGCCTTCCCCCGCCTCCGTCCTGTATCGTAAGCTTTTATGGCCAAAAAGGCTGTCGTATTCGGGAATTTGGGTCAACTGGGCGTCGAATTGACGCGGGAGCTGACAGGTAGGGGCTACGAGGTCTTTGGTTCCGACCGCCCGCAGCTCGATATTGCCCAGTGCGAGCTGGTCGAACAGCACCTCGCGCAGGTCGATCCGGAGGTGGTCTTCAACGCCGCCGCGTATAACCAGGTCGATGTGGCTGAACAGGAGCCTCTCGCGGCCTTCCTCGTGAATGCCCTTGCCGTGCGCAACATCGCCATCGCATGCCGCCAGGTGAACGCACGCCTCGTTCACTACTCGACGGATTACGTCTTCGATGGCGCCGCCGGCCGCGCCTACACGGAAGAAGATGCTACCCACCCGCTCGGAGCTTACGGTGTTTCGAAGCTCTCAGGCGAGCTTTACGCCCAGGCCTATCTCGACGCTCCGCTCATCATCCGCACGTCCGGGGTCTTTGGACCCGGCGGCATGCACACCGCCCGAGGCAACTTCGTCGAGATAATGATGCGGTTGGCCGGGGGGGGCAAGCCCATCCGCGTGCTCGAAGATCACTTCGCCACACCCGCTTACGCCCCGTTTCTCGCTGCCCGCTCCGTGGACCTCGTCGAGCGCGGCGAACACGGCACCTTCCACGTCGGCGGAGGCGAGCCGGTCTCCTGGTTCAATTACGCCCGGCTCATCTTCAAGGTCGCCGGCGTTTCCCCCGAGTTGCGCCCGACCAACGCGCGCGAATACCGGACCGCCGCCCGCCGTCCAAAGTTCCCCGTCTTATCGAACGCGAAGATGGAAGCCCTCGGACTGCCCAAAATGCCTCCGCTCGAGGCCGCCATTCGCGACTATTTCGAGCGCCGAAAACTCTACTAGAATCCAGGGACACTCCGGGCCGGCTGTGGCGCACTCTACGCCGAAGGCTTGGAAGCGTAATACCCCTTGCGCGCCTGAACTTTGAGGTCCTTCCCGCGCGTCCTGACCTCGATCCGGCGGAATGTGCCGTCTTTTTGGGAATTCGTAGGAGTGTAGCCGATGGCGTACTGGCTTCGCATCTCTGCCTGGATCTGCTGGAACGCATCGCTCAGCGGGTGTTTGCCGTCCACCTTGAAGACGCGCCCGCCCGTGTCCTCCGACATCCGCCTCAGCGCCGAATCGCTCGGACCGAAGTCATAAGCACCGTAGGCGCGGGGGTCGGAGTAGTAGATGCTGTAGACGATCGCGTCGGCCTTCTGCGCCGCGAGCAGCGCATCCTGAATCTTCAGACGGCTGCCCTGATCGACGCCATCGGTGATAAGCACGACCACCTTGCGCCCCACTTGCCCCTTGAGCTTTTCGTCCGCCGCCAGATACATCGCGTCGTAAAGCACCGTGCCGCGCGCTCTGTAAATTGTCGGTACAGGCCCGGGCATTATACCTCCCACCGGTGCGCTGACGCGCAGCCCATTCAGGCCCGAGCTCAGCAGTCGTGGTGAACCCGTATAATCCTGAAGCAGTTCGACTTCTTCTCCGAAGCTGATCAGGAACGCAAGGTCGTTCTTCTTCAGGACCTGGTTGAAGAACTGCGTCGCGGCATTCTTCTCGATGTCGATGAGCCGCTCCTGGCTCCGGCTGACGTCCACCAGCAGGCCGATCGTCAGCGGCAGTTCTGTTTCCCGCGCGAAATACTTGATGGTCTGGGATTTGC
The DNA here is from genome assembly GCA_023436715.1 of Acidobacteriota bacterium. GTDB lineage: Bacteria > Acidobacteriota > Terriglobia > Bryobacterales > Bryobacteraceae > Fen-330. Next base: position 1,584 of record JAEZIJ010000170.1, on the reverse strand, counting down.
CGTCCTCTTCGAGGAAGAAGTCGTCCTTGGTCAGGTTACTGACCAGGCCGCCCTTCTTGTGGCGGACGGACGCAAGGATGTTAACGACATCCACGTCCACTTTGATGGTGGGCGCGGTGTCGGCTTCAGGTTCTGGACCGGGCTTCTGCGCGAACGCCGAAGCCGCCGCCAGCATGGAAACGACCAGGAGGCGCGAATTTAACATACAAAAAGGTGCATACTGTTGGATGCACGCGGCGACCGCCGTGTTTCGTATGCTGCACGCTTTAACTCATCTTCGCGCGGCGGACCCCATACTCGCCCGCGTCATCGACGATGTCGGGCCTTATACCATTGAATTTCGAGAGCCTGATTTCGAGACCCTGGTTAGGTCTATTGTTTTTCAGCAACTCAGCGGAAAAGTCGCGGCGGTCATCTTTGCCCGCCTCGTTGCGGCCGCCGGCAGCGGACGCCTGACGCCGGAAGTCGTCCTCAGACTCCGGACGCCGCGCCTGCGCGCCGCGGGCCTCTCTCCGCAGAAAATTTCATACATTAAGGAACTCGCCAGGCACGCCCGCTCCGGCGCCGTGGACTTCTCCCTGCTGCCGGCCATGCCGGACGAAGACGTCTGCAGTGCCCTCACCGCCGTCAAGGGAATCGGCATCTGGACCGCCCAAATGTTCTTGATCTTCGCCCTCCGCCGGACCGACGTCATGCCCACCGGAGACCTGGGCATCCGCGCCGCCATCCGCAACCTCTACGGCCTCCCGGAGCTACCCAAACCCTCCGAAATCGAGCATCTCTCACAAAAATGGCGCCCCTACTGCAGCGTCGCCTCCTGGTATCTCTGGCGCACCCTGGACGGCAAAGTTTAGCGTGACTAGGCGACTGCTGCTAATCGGATTGTCCTTGCAGTTCGTCGCAGCCCCTGCGCCAAACAGGGGCCTAACCCTAAATGACTCTTGGTGCGCGAGGGCCATGGAAAGCGCTCCGAACACAACCGACACGGCGGGCCTTGCACGGCCGCGGTCCTTTGTCGCTGTCCTCAAACGTTACTCAGTATCGCCAGGCCGGCAGGTGGTGATTCTGATCGCGGATTCGTACAAAACGAGCGGAGACCCGTACGCACCGGCGGCATGGTGGAGCCCGTCAGGCGAACTAGGCATACTCCTGCAATCCACGTCTGCGCCAGAGCACGTAACTCGGCTCCTGAGCCTCGCTGGCAATCCATGGGAAGGGTGTTTGGCGGTTGTGGAAACCGCCACGTCACAACAAGTGGTCATTTCGTGCAAGCTTGGCAGTAGCCAGCCCGCAAAGAAGGTCAAGATCAGCATTGACGCGCCTAAATCGAACGCATCAGTGTCGAGCTTTGATCCCGCGCCTACGGGCTACGTTCAGTGAGGGAAATCGGGGGAAACCGGGGACAGTTCGAGCCATGCCGCGCTGAAAGCGGCACCCGCGAGCATGAAAACGGGGCGGAGGCGAGGTATGCTCTTCAGAGCCAACGCGCAGCGTAAGCCGGAGTAGTCTGTGAGGCTGTGCAAGCCCGCGGGACAGTTTGGCCGGAACGCCCTTGCACCCACGAGTGTCGCGCCGCAAGGCAGC
>JAEZIJ010000148.1 GCA_023436715.1 Acidobacteriota bacterium | reverse complement strand
CAATAAAATTACACGCACGCCACGAGGTTTTGAGCGCGGGCCGGGCAGGCCCGGCCCCTACAGGACTAATCCAGCTTCAGCGATTGAACCTTTATGACGTCGCCTTCGCGTTCTCCCGTGACGGTGGCGCGGAGATGATCCACCTTCTTCGTTGCTTTAAGGGCGGCGAGCGCCTTCTGGTTGCCGGTCTTGTCGAATTTCAGGAACGAGCCGTCGGTGGTGAGAATGCCGAGGCCGGAATCGGCGCAGTGCAGGGCGCATTGTACGGTGTGCTTGTCGGGATCGGCTTTCGATTTGGCGGCGCAATTGGCGTCTAGGAGACTTACTTTGCTCCAGGTCTCGGCGGCCGAGAGGACGCCCACGGCGAGCAAAAGAAGCAGGGACAGCAGCAGGACTTTCTTCATGGCTTCTCCTTCCCAGTCAGTTGATGACTTGGTACCAATTTGGCCGGAGCGGGCGGGAGTTGTCAAGCAAAAAAGCGTTGACTTTCCCTTTTTATTCGCCAACAATGGAAACATGGCTATTACCAGGCGCCAGAAGCAGGTGTTGGACTTCATCGCGGGGTTCATAGAATCGAACGGGTACAGCCCAAGCTACGAGGAAATCGCCCGTGGCCTTGAACTCGCCTCGCTGGCTACGGTACACAAGCACATCGCGGCGCTGGAGAACAAGCATTACCTGAAGCGTGGGTTTAACCAGAGCCGCTCGCTCGACCTCTCGCCGAAATATTTCCAGGAGGTGCGCTCGCACCAGCCTGCGAGCGCATCGCTGGATATCCCGCTGATGGGCCGGATTGCGGCGGGTACTCCCGTGGAGGCGCTTGCCGGGAACGAACGCCTGGATTTCGGCGATTTCGTGAACCGCGAGAACGTCTATGCGCTCGAAGTGCGCGGCAACTCGATGATCGACGACCACATCTGCAGCGGCGACATCGTGCTGGTGGAGAACGCCGCGGAGGCGAGCGACGGCGAGATCGTCGTCGCGCTGGTACGCGGTTCCGAGACGACGCTGAAGCGGTTTTACCGGGAGTCGGATACAGTCGCTGTGCTCAAACCGGCAAACGCCGAGATGGAGCCGATACGCGTTCCACTTTCGGATTTGCAGATACAGGGCCGGGTGTTAGCGGTAATGCGTAAGTACCGATAGGGCAGTGTGACGCCGGTTAGGCGGCGGTATTGACGCGGCGCTTTTGGACGTCCTGCTCGGCGCGGAGCCAGTCCTCTTCGGCGGAGCCACCCTGGCCTCCACGCGCTTCCCAGTAGAGGTACGCCACGCGTGCAACCTCTTCTCGCTCGGAAGCGAGGTCGACGAATACGGTGCTCGACACTGCGGCAGCGACGACCTGCTGAAGCTTTTCGGGTACGGCGACGGTTGCAACTGTTTCCTTCGCGGGCTGGGACGCAGCGGGCTTCCTCGCTCGCGTCGTTGTTCTCTTCCTTTTGACCGGTGCTGGTGCTGCTCCACCACCCTCGGCAGATAGATATGACTTGGCTTCGTCAGACTTTCTTGGCATTTTTGCGTTTGTCCCTCTTCCCGAGTTGGGGTTCCTGATTATTTTACCAAAGCGTGCCGGCGACCAGCGTAAAAAAGGCGTAAAAACGGACAAAAAATTTCTATTTACCCCATAGAGATTACTGAGGGAACGACTCGACGATATATTCGGAATTACAGATCCATTTCAATTTGATTACTTCAGCCGTGCACGCTCGGCGTCCGCCCATGCGCAAACCCTGTCGACGTCATCCTTGGAGAGAAATGCCGAGGGCCAGTGAAGCGGTTTGTAATACCAAAGCGGCATTTCGCCATCTCTCACGAATTTACAGATGTATTGAAGACGGTCCTTCTGCTCGGCCGGCGAGTACTTGCCCCACTCGGAGAGGTTCATGTGCGCCCGCGCGACGTAGACATCGGCGATCATAAGCCACGACGCGGGAGCGATTTGGCCGTACCACTGCCAATCCGTGGTGTTCGTGTGGCAGTCGCGGCAGGCGCGTTCAAAGACGGACATCACGTCGTTCGGCACGTGGAGTTGGGATTGAATCGTGAGCGCCGGAACCACCTTGGGATTATGCGCCTCCGGCCTAAGGAACTGCGCAACGATAAGCCCCACGACGCCGATGGCAAAGAGGACGGTTATGATTCTGCGCATACCGCGCCACACCGCTTCACGCGGTGATCAGTACTTTCAGCGTACCCTTTTCGGCCGCCTTGGCGAAAGCTTCGGGCGCCCTTTCGAGTGGGAAGCGCGCGGACACCATATCGGCGGGACGCACCGCTCCGCTGCGCAGCAGTTCAAGAGCGGGCTCGAACCGGCCGCAGCGGGAACCGACGAGCGAGATCTCGTTGACGATGGCAGGCGCGGTATCGATTGCGACCTCGCCGTGCACGGTGGACTTCATGATGACGGTTCCGCGCGGGCGGGCGGTGCCGACGGCCTGGCGCAGTCCTTCGGCCGACCCGGTTGCTTCCACCACCCAGTCGTAGGCGGCGGGCGGGACTTTTCCGGCGTCGTGCGCAATCGCGCCCGCAGCCTCGGCGATCCACATCTTCGCCCAGTGTCTTCCGAACAGATGCACACCCGCCCCGTGCGCCCTCAGCGCGAGAGCGACGAGCAGCCCGAGTTTCCCGTCACCGAGCACCGCCACTTCCCCGCCCCGCGGGATCTCCACTTGATCGAGAATTTCGCAGGCGGCGGCCAGGGGTTCGGTGAACACCGCGTCCTCTGTCGCAAGGGCATCCGGGAGCACATGCAGGTTGCGCTCCGGAAGGGTGAAGAACTCGCCGAACGCGCCGGGGTGCTTCACGATTCCGAGCACGGTTCGATGCGGGCAGTGCCGCCCGAGACCGCGCCGGCACCAATCGCACTCGCCGCAGTCCAGGTTGATCTCCCCGGTCACTCGGCGGCCATGCAAGCCCGGCGAATCTGCTTCCACGACTTCGCCCACGAACTCGTGGCCCGGTGTTCCGGTGAAGCCGTAGTAGCCGCGCTGGAGTTCGAGGTCGGTGTTGCAGATGCCGCCGCAGATGAGGCGGATGAGTGCGAAGCCCCGCGGACGCGCAGGCATGGGCTTCTCGCGCATCTCAACCCGCCTGTTCTCAATGTGAACGGCAAGCATACGACACCCAGTATAATTGAGGGTTATCATGCCAGCCGAACTCATTTGCTTCGAACCGAAGTGCCGCGCCCGGTACCCCATCACGGAAGTCATTTACAACTGCCCGCGCTGCAACGGATTGCTCGAGACTACTTATTCCGACCGCGACTACGATCCTGAAGAACTCAAGCAGGTCTGGCGCGAGAGGCGGTTGAGCAACGACGAACTGGACCAGAGCGGCGTGTGGCGCTACCGCGAGTTCATCGCGTTTCTGGACGAAGGTAGTGACGTGGTGTCGCTCCGCGAAGGCAACACGCCGCTGCTCGATGCGCCGCGCGCGGCCGCCTACGCCGGGCTTGACCAGCTTGTGTTCAAGCATCAGGGCTTCAATCCCACCGGCTCGTTCAAGGACAACGGGATGACCTGCGGCGTCGCGCAGGCCCTGCAGCTGGGGATGAAACGCGTCGCCTGCGTTTCGACCGGCAACACCTCGGCATCGATGGCCGCATACGCCAGCGCGGCGGGCCTGGACCCGATCATCTTCATCCCGCACGGGAACATCTCGTATGGCAAGCTGGCGCAGGCTCTCGAGTACGGTGCGCGAACGCTGCAAGTGGAGGCCAACTTCGACCAGATCCTCGCGCTGGTGCGCGTGCTCGCCGAACGGCTCGGCATTTATCTGCTCAACTCGATCAACCCGTTCCGCATCGAGGGCCAGAAGACGATCATGGTCGAGATGATGGACCAGCGCGACTGGAACCCGCCTGATTGGATTGTGCTCCCCGGAGGCAATCTGGGAAACACGTCGGCGTTCGGCAAGGCGCTGCGCGAGATGCTCGAGATGGGCCTCATTTCGAGAAGCCCGCGCCTCGCGGTGGTTCAGGCTGAGGGGTCGGCGCCCTTCTACGAATTGATGCAGTCGGCGGACCAGGCGGAACTCCGGCCGGTGGCGAATCCGGAAACCCTGGCAACGGCGATCCGCATCGGCGACCCTGTCTCATGGCCGAAGGCGCTGCATGAAGTACGCTGCTCGGGAGGCGTTGTGGAGCGCGTTACCGAGCAGGAGATCGCGGACGCCAAGGCGCAGATTGGACTCTGCGGCATCGGTTGCGAGCCGGCCTCGGCGGCCACACTTGCCGGAATCCGGAAGCTCACGGCAGCCGGGGTGATTGGGCCGGGAGAAGACGTGGTGGCTGTCCTGACCGGCAATGTGTTGAAGGATCCGGATTACATTTACAGGTATCACACCGGGCAGCTTAAGGCGCCCGACGGCTCGGCGATCGCGCCGAATTTCGGCAATCAGCCAACGCTGGTGCCGAACGATCCCGACCGGATTGCGGAGTTGTTGTCGTAGCCATCGGCAACCGCTCGCGTGGCATAGGCTTCCCGGCCTGTGCCACAC
>JAEZIJ010000044.1 GCA_023436715.1 Acidobacteriota bacterium | reverse complement strand
CGGGGCCACGCATGCGGGGCCCCTACGAACGACCGGGTGTTCCTGTCGGGGCGGGGCAGGCCCGGCCCGCTCTGCGCTCGGACAGTCTGGCTGAATCAACCACATCCGCCGTTGCTCCACATTCTTGTCGCACACCGCCATTGCTCTGCTTCAGACTTGGGAACGCTCCACTGTGGTAAACTGCTCGCTCCTACACACGCGCGCCATGTCCATACCTGTAGCTCTACGCCCATTCATGCTCTCAGGCCCCCCGGAAGTACCGGAGTTGGTGGTGCTCAGCGTTCATGGCGAAGAGGCCATCTCGCGGCTGTTCCGTTACCGGCTGGTAGTCAGCTCCGCCGTCCCGGTCTCGTTCCCGGATGCTCTGGGCCGCGCCTATTCGCTGGATATCGAGATCGTCAACGGGCAAATGCGGCAAATTACAGGCCTCGTCGTCGCCATCCGTGAGCTTGGCAAGGATGACCACGATCATCACCGGTACCGCCTCGATCTGGTTCCGCACACCTGGCCGCTCACCCAAACCGTCCGCAGCCGCATCTTTCAGGACACTTCCGCGCTCACAATCATCGAGGAAGTGCTCAAGACCACGACGGAAACTTTTAGTGTCCACAGCGATCCGCGGTTCACGTTCCGGCAGCGGCCGTACTGCGTCCAGTACTTCGAGAGCGACTACGACTTCCTGATGCGGCTGATGGAGGAGGAGGGCTGCTTCTACTTCTTCGCCCCCGACGGTCTGCGAATCAGCAATTCCGCCGTCTCCTCCGCTGCGGATCTCCCGAATCCCGTGGTGATGATGCACGACGTCGTCGGAGATCCGGAGGAAGCGATCTCGCGCTGGCGGCGGAAGCGCAGGGTTGCGACCTACCGGTACCGGCTGCGCGATCAGCACTTCCAATTGTCAAATCCGTTTCTCGACAGCCACGCGGATCTTGGCCAGGTGCCCCCAGGCACTCCGGGTTGGGAGCCCCTGGGCGCCGGACTCGCCCCCGAGATAGCGGAGTATCCCGGCGACTACGCGCACCTTTTCGACGAACTCTCGAACAACGGCGGGCAGCGGGCGAACGGTCTCAGCGGTTACATCGATTGCGGCTACGACAAGGCCTCGCTCCGGCTCATGCAACAAGTGGCCGGCGCGTCGGTGATCGAAGCCGCGAGCAATTGCAGCCGCCTCTTCCCGGGTAGCCGGTTCACCCTGCAGGGCGATAGCGGCGAAAACGGCGAATACCTGGTGCTTTCGGTAAAACACCACGGCACGCAGGCGATTGAGCACAGCAGCGGACAGGTGGAGGGGTTTTCATACAAGAACACGTTCACCTGCATCCCGGTCCCGGCCGCGCTGGTCTACCGCCCCCGGCGGACCACGCGAAAGCCGGTTGTCAATGGCTGCCAGACCGCACTCGTCATCGGCCCCGATTCCGAAGAGATCTGGACGGACAAGTATGGCCGGGTGCGGGTGAAGTTTCCGTGGGACACGGGAACGCTGGGTTCCTGCTGGGTGCGTACCGGCACGGCCTGGGCCGGAACGCAGTGGGGCAGTCTGAACGTACCGCGCATTGGACAGGAAGTGATCGTCTCTTTTCTCGATGGCGACCCGGACCGGCCGATCATTGTCGGCTCGGTCTATAACGCCAGAAACCTGCCCTGTTACGACCTGCCTTCGAAAAAGCGGCAGAGCGGAATTGTCAGCCGCAGCTCGCCGAAAGGCAATCCCGCAGGCTTCAACGAGATCCGGTTTGACGATAAGGCCGGCAGCGAACAGATCGTCGTGCATGCGCAGAAGGACCAGTTCAACGTGGTCGAGAACGATTCCCATGTTCTGGTCGGCGGGAATCGCATGATGCAGGTCGATGGCAGCCACTCCGTAATAGTCGGCGAAAACCGCCATGAGGTAGTGGGCTCCACGGTAACGGTCGAAGCCGGCGAGGAGATTCACTTCAAGGCCAAGAAAATCGTGATCGAGGCCGAGCAGATCTCGCTGCGGACCTCCGATGGCGGCAAGAAGGAGTTCCTGTATCTCGAAAAAGGCGGCGGCATCACGATTGACAGCAAGGGCTCGAAGGTCTGGCTGAACTGCGGAGGCGCCAGCGATCCCGATGACGGGACCGAGGCGAATCCGGTGCAGCCGACGAACCCCTACGACTCCGGGAACAAGTGATGGCAGAACAGAACACGGCGGGTACACCGCCGCAGGAGATCGCCCTGCCTTCAGGGCGCACGATCGCGTGCAGGCGCGGCCGGGATGAGTGCGACGAGGTCACGTTCCGGGACGAGCGCGGCGATGTGCTGCTCCAGGTGACGCTTACTCCCGCAGGGCCTTTGCTTCGCTTCCAGGCGGCGGCCGTGGAGATGGATTGCAAGGGCAGCTTCAAAGTCCGTTGCGAGGATTTTGAGGTGCAAGCGGCTGGCCGCATCGTCCAGGAAGCTGGAGGCGACCTGGTGCAGATCGCGGGAGGCGACGCATCGCTCGAAGCCCGCCGGGGCGATGCGCGCGTAAAAGCCAACGACGATGTGAAGCTGAACGGCGAGCGCGTGCGCCTGAACTGCTAGACGGCCATGGATTTCACAAACACCATCGCGGCAAACGCACGCCTTCTGAGCACAACGTTCGGGCCGGACCATATGCAGGCGGCGGTAATCGCCCGCCCCGTGTTCCGCATCGAGGATGGGCAACTCGCCCTGGCGCCGGACGTCGAGTGGCCCATCGATACGATGCCTTCCCAGACTGCGTACGGCGCATTTCCGGGCGACGTGCCATTTCTCACCGGCGGCATCGATTTGTTTGTGTTCGGCAGCGCATGGCAGGCAGAAGGTCAACCGGGCGCCAGGCTCACGATGGAGATCCGTGTGGGCGAGACTCTCCGCCGGCGAATCGCGGTAATCGGTAATCGCTACTGGGCCGGCCAGGGGAACGGGCTGGCGCCTAGCGATCCCGAGCCGTTCATCGACATGCCGCTGATTTACGCGAATGCTTACGGCGGCAGCGTCGAGACTGAGCAGGGGCTCGCGAACTGGCCCGCCAATCCCAACGGAAAAGGTTTCTACCTCACCGCCGACCAGGCGGCCGGCGGACCGCTGCCGAACCTTGAAGATCCGGACCACCTGATCGGAACGTTCGAGGACCACCCTGACCCAATCGCAACCGGGCCCTATCCCGCCGATGGTTCGCTGCGTGCGCTGAATGCGCTCGACCTGGATTTCACACCAGGAAAATTCGGCATTCGCCGCATCAAGCCGACGATGTTCAACCACGCGCACCCGGCGATGATCCTTCCGCCCGGCACGGCGGAACCGGGCTGCATCGTCGAGATCACTCACGCAACACCCGCAGGGACCCTGCGCTTCGCGTTGCCAGCGCTTTCGCTCGAAGCCCACGTGGAACTCGAAGACCGCGCGTATGACTTCCCGCTGCACATCGATCAGATCGGCGTGTTGGCAATGGAGCGCCGCGTTTTCCTTTCCTATCGGACGGTGTTCAAGTACCGCCTGGTCCGGCGCGAACGCCGGCGGACCACGTTGCGCCTGAAGCCTTCCGCGGAGCAAACCAATGCTTGAGACGCCGGTAAAGATCGAACTGCCTACGGAAGTCCAGGAGCCCGAGACCGCGACCTGCCGCCTTGTGGTAGGCAGTCCCGGCGGTCAGCCTCGCGTCGGCCTGGTCCTCAAGAGGACGTATGCCTTTCGCCCCGGTGGCGCCTGCGAACTCCTCGGTCCGGAGTATCAGGACGAAGTGCTGGATGACGAGTGCCCTTACGAGGCCGTCAAAACGCCGAAGATCTCACCGGTCGCGCTCGATAATGACCTCTGGGCATTCCGCTCCCGGACGGACCTCGTCCTTCAGGGCACTGCGTACGCGTACTTCCCCAAAACGCGGAAGAGCTGGGTGGAACTGCGCGTGGGCGGCTACTCGCGTTCCATCCGCGTTTACGGAGAGCGGAGAGTAGAGCGAGGACCAGACGGCGAACTCCGGTTCAGCCGGCCTGAGCCGTTCGATGCCATCCCGCTTCGCTATGATCGCGCTTACGGCGGCTGCGATACCGCGGCACTCGAGCGCTACGGCTATCCCCCCGTGTTGCGGGACCTGCTCCGCAACCGGCCCGAATACGAAGCTGTTGCGGAAACGCCGTTCCACTACCCGCGCAACCCAACCGGCCGCGGTTTCCTCATCGAAGCGGATGCCGAAAGCGTCTCCCGCGTGGAAGTGCCAAACCTGGAATTCGCGTTTGACCCGATCACGCCGGAACGGCTGGCCGTGGATGGCCCTGCGAACTGGATCGATGGGCCGCTGCCCGCCTGCATGGATTGGCAGAGCGCCTCATGGTTCCCACGCCTCGCCTACGTCGGCCTAGCGCCGCTGCCGGACAACTTCGAGGGCCGGATCGCGGAGGTGGAACGCGGGTGGGCCGCGCCGGACCTGCTCCGGACCTCTTCGATACTAAAGGCTCCCGACAGTCCAATGCGCCCGGAGTTCGCGCAGGCCGCTTCGCCGGGCATGAGCTTCGAGGGGTTTCCGCCTGACGCGGTTGTGGAACTCCACAACCTGCATCGGGACTATCCCGTGTGTACGCTCGAATTGCCCGGGCAGGTGCCGCGTGCCCGCCTCGAACTTGGCGCGGCCGGTGCTATCAATCTGGAGCCGCATCTGAACTCAATCGTCATCCGGCCGGACCATGAGCAAGTGGTGATGACCTGGTGCGCTCACGCCCCCCGGCCACAGCGCCTCACGAGTCGCATCCTCGACAGTGTTCGATTCAGCATCTCCTGGGATACGGACCCGCTCGGAGGGCTCCTGTGAGCATCCCTTCGAACGCGCACCTGATCTGGCATCCGTTCATCGGTTACTGCCAGCACGATTCGCTGCTTCCGATCCCCCCGGGCACATTCCCCCGCTTTCCCCACATCGACTTCGACGTTGTCAACGGGCTGTATATCATGTCGCTGCCAACGGCGATACCGGGCCAGTCGATCTCGCACGGCGACATTCTCGATTGGAACGTCTCGATGGAAGGCCAGATGGCGGATGCCAGCCTGATCGTGCCGCACGTCTCCATCCCGCCCGTGCCCTTCAACGCCCTGCTGCCGCTCATCATCTTCTTCGGATCCTCGAAGATCCTGATGGGGAGCGGCCAGACGATTATCCGCACGAAGAGCCCGGTCTTCCAGTCCGAATCCGACGTGCCCGCCGGCTGCTGCCTGTTTCCCTACATCCCGCTGAGCCTGAACCTGCAGTGCTGGGATCCGATCCCGCTGCCCACCGATCTGGTTGTGGCTCCCAACACGGTGCAGGTCGGCATCAACGGCTTCGATTACCTGGACGCGCTGATCAAGTTCGTGATCGAAGTCCTCATAGCTTTGGCGGTGAACGGTCTCGGCAAAGCCTACAAGAAATTGTTCAAGAAGGCTCCGGTGCAGGTGGCCGAGGAAGGCATCGAAATGGCCGTAATCGACACCTCAAGACAGGCGGCGAAGGAGGTGGGCGAACAGGCCGCCGGGCAGGCCGTCAAGCAGGGAACGAAGAGCGTAGGGAAGAGAATCGCGGCCGCGATCGGCGAGAACAAGGGCTCCATCATACTGAAACTGGCATGGAAGGGAGGCGTCAAACCATTCCTTGCCGACCCCGGCAAAGAATGGCTGATGAAGAAGTTCTACCCGACGCACGGGCCTGCGCCCACGCACGGTTACGCGCAGCCGCCAAAATCCGAAGCGCCGCCCCCCGCAGGGCAGCTATCCGCGGCGCCGCCCGCGCCGGAGCCGTCGCTGGATCACAGGTGTATGCGGGCGGGTCTCGGTATCACCCATGCCGAGGCCATCGATTTGCCCGACCCCGAAATCAGAGTCGATAGTGCGGTGTTCGACGAACTCTCCGGACATATCCGAACTGCCTACCTCCTGGGATACGCCGCAGAGGTCGTTGGAACGGAAACGGTCCAGACATTGTATGACAGCCTTTCCCCGCTCGTTTCCGATATTTGCGGGCACGGGGACGATAAGAATCCAGAGGAGAACTATTGGGGAGGAGTGTGGCAAGTGTACCGGGCGGAATAGTTTGAAAACCGCTCCGTTGGGCGTCGGCCCTAAACCCGACCGCAAGGGAGTGGTTTGGCAATCGCCTCATCTGCCGCGAGTTGGTTGCGAAACCGAATAGAATGGACAGGTTCTTATGAAAGGCCCGGATCGCATTATAGGGGCGCTCGAAAAAGCGCTCGACAGTAAGTATCAGGTGCTCCGCTGGATTGGCGGAGGCGGCATGGCGCAAGTGTATCTGGCGCGCCACCGCATGACGGGCGGGATGTTTGCCGTCAAGGTGCTCTCGGAGTACCTTGCCCAGGACGAGGCGATCGTCGAGCGCTTCATACAGGAAGCGCGGACGGCCGCGGCGCTCTCCGGACACCCCAACATCGTTCCCATCTTCGATGTCGGCGAGCAGGACGACCTGCACTACCTGATCATGCAGTACGTAGACGGCGAGGACCTCAAAACCTACCTCAGCCGCAAAGGGAAGCTCACGCCGGCCGAGGCGGCCCGAATCGTCGAGCAGATAGCCGATGCGCTTTCGTTCGCGCATGCTCGCCGCGTGATACACCGCGACCTGAAGCCGTCCAATATCCGCATGGATCGCTCCGGGCGCGCCATGGTTCTCGATTTCGGAATCGCGAAGGCAGGGGAGGCACCTACGCTGCTGACCGCCACCGGCCAGCGAGTCGGGACTCCGCAGTACATGGCTCCCGAACGTTTCATGGGCACCGAGTGCGACCAGCGCAGCGACCTGTACTCGCTGGGAGTTGTGTTCTACGAGCTCGTCGCAGGCGTGCGGCCCTTTGATGCGGATACGATCAGCGCAATCGAAGTTGCGCACATGTCCAAGGCTCCGCTGCCGCCGCGGACCCACTGTCCCGATCTTCCCGAAATGTACGATCGGATGATCCGCAAACTGCTCGAAAAGGAACCCGCAAACCGGTACCCGAACGCGCAGGCGCTGCTCGCGGATTTGCAGGCTGCCGCCGCGCCGGCTGCTCCGGCGGTCCAGACGGCTGGTGTTCCGGGCTCCGTTCAACAGACCGCGCCCATGCTCGCAGACATCCCGGCGCCGGCGCCCCGCCGGCCGCGGCTGGCCTGGATCGCGTTGGCACTCTTCGCGATCGTGGCATTAGCCGGCGGCGCGGCCATTTACTTCCTCAGACCATCCGGCTCTGGCTCGCATCCAACGGCGACACGATCGCAGCCCGGCGCCTTTCCGCCGCGAATCACTTCCACGACCGGGGACATGGTGCTTGTGAACGGCCCTGCCCCTTTCTACGTGGATGTGACCGAGGTTGCCAACACCACCTACAAGGCATTTTGCGATGCCACGGGGTATCCGTATCCGGAAGCTCCGGCGTGGGAAGCCGGTTACTTTTTCAAACACCCGAGCCACCCCGTCGTCAACGTCACCCACGAAGACGCCGCGGCATTCGCGAAGTGGGCGGGGAAGCGCCTGCCGGCGGAGGCGGAATGGGAAGCCGCGGCGGGCGGAAACGGGAAACCCTATCCCTGGGGCGATCAGCCGCCCGCGGCGCATCTGTGCCGCAGCAGCGTCGGCACGCCCCAGGAGGACACTGCTCCGGCCGGAGCACTGGCCGCCGGCGCCAGTCCTTCCGGCGCGCTCGACATGGCCGGTAACGCCGCGGAATGGACCACGACGAGCTACGCTCCCACACCGGAGGACAGCGCCATGGTGCTCAAGACGGCCAAACTCCAGCCCAACACGGGCTGGTTCGCCGTGAAAGGCGGCAGCTTCCAGGACACCACACCCGGGCAGTTGAGTATCTCAGCGCGCAAAGGTTGGCCTGCCGGTGTGCGCTCCGGAACGCTTGCCATCGGCTTCCGCTGCGTGCGGGACGCCGCAAAGGAGCGCCCCAATGAATAACACGACCACCATAATGCGCCTCTCCAATCCCGTCGCCATAACCGCGGGAGCCGTTACGGGCCTGCTCTCCGGAGTGGTGCTGGCCGGATACGCGACCGGCATGCTGGCGCTGGTAAAGCTGGTGCCGTGGTCCGCGCCGATGCGATTGCCCGTCGCGGCGGGCCTGTTTTTTTGCGCTCTCGCCGTGCTCCTGCTCGCCATGGGCTGGAAGCGCACTGCGGCCGGGGTCGCAAGCGCAGCCGGCCTGGTAGGTCTCGAGTTGTTGCGCGAGTCCGTCTTCGAGGTACACGTTGCCGCCATCGAAACCGCGGCATTCGCGGGCGGGCCGGAGGCGGTGAAGCTTTCCGGCCGTTTGACGACGCTGGCGGGCGCCTGCCTGATCCTGACTGCGGCAGCGCTGCTTTTCATGACCGGCGTCGTCAGGCCGCGGAACAGGCTGGCCGTCGTGGGTGTGCTCGGATCGATTATCGGTTCGGTCGGCGCGGTGGCATTTCTCTCCTACGTGGTTGGAATGAGCTCCGCGTTCGGGCCCGGCCACCTGACCGCTCTGGGGATGAACACCGCGTTCTGCCTGGCGCTGCTCGGTTTGGCGGTGATCCGGTTTGCCTGGGCGGATAGCGCCGCGGGCGATCGCGGGGCGCCTGCGTGGCTCCCGGCGTTGGTGGGTATCGGCATCCTCAGCGTCACGATCTGCCTGTGGGAAGCCATGGCCGCCGAACACCACGCCGAATTGCAGCAAACCATCGAGTTCGACACGAAGTACCTCAAGGACGATCTGGAGGTTCAACTCGACAACCGCGTTCAGCCGCTGGTGCGCCTGGCGCGGCGCAGGGAAGCTCTTAAGGATGCTGTGAAGGATGTTTCGAAACAGGAGTGGGATTCCGATGTACAGGGCATCCTGACAAGGGGCGGGTATCAGGCCATACAGTGGGTGGACCCTTCGCTGCGGACGGTATGGGCCACTCCGCCGGGCGCCGGAGATCTGTTGCCGGACGGCAATTCCGCCTTCGAGGAGCGGCGCAAAGCGGCCTTTGAAGCGGCCCGCACGACGCGTACGCTTGCAACGACCCGCCCGGTCGATCTCGTCACCGGCGGCAAGGGTATGCTCGTCTGCGTTCCCGTCGTCGTAGGAGACGAGCTTAAGGGATACGTCACCGGCGTGTTCCGTTACAACCTCTTGCTGAAGACGATCCTCACCGCCGCGGTGACGTCGCGCTACTCCGTTTCCCTGTCCGACGGCGGCGAGGAGATCTATTCGCGAGGCCCGAAGAGCGCCGGATCCGAGTGGGTGCAGAACCTGGCGCTGAACGTGCCGGGGGCGAACTGGCGGATGCACGTCTCTCCCGGGGATAGCCTGTTGGCGCAAGCGAACAGCCCGACTGGCGGCGCGCTCCTGATCGCCGGCTGTGTGCTGGCCCTGGTGTTCGCGCTGCTCACCCGGCTGTTGCTGAGCGCGCCGCGCTTTCGCCCGGCTGGGCCGATTGGAGAAAACTTCGCGGCCCACTACGACCAGGAACAACCCATTCTGTCCGGCATTTCCGCCATGCCGGTGATCTCCTATAGCCGCGACGGCACGCCGCAGGCATGGAATCCGGCGGCAAAGGACCTGTTCGGAGGATCGGCGCTTCCGGTGATCCCCGCAATCGAGCCGTTCCGGGCGGTGAGCGTAGCCATCGTTAGAGGCGGAAACGCGCAGGCTCTCCGCATACTGCTCGACTCGTGCTCTCTTCCTGCGCTGGCCTTCGAAGCGGACGGGGCGTTCTCCCTCGTCAATACAACCGCGACGCGCGGGCTGGGCTGGACCGCCGAGGCCTGGCGCGGGCGGAGAATGAACTGGCCGTTTACTGCTGGAGATTTGACGAACATCGCGTTCGTGTTGATCCTGCAAGGCCAGATTACAGCACCGGCGGAGAGCGAAACAGCCACTGGAAATCGCGTCACGGTTGGTTCTTCGGTCTGTTAGCCTCGATAGGTTCAACCATGGTTGCCAGCTTTCCACCGGAGGACGCCGAGGCTGTGAAAGAATCCGGGGGACACGCCTGCGATCCTCTGGATGCAACCGATACGTCGTACCCAGCCCGGAGTGTCCCCGGATTCTTTCACAGACCGGCCGCGCCGCGGCTTCGGCCAGTTGCGGGAGCTGTGATCCATGGCATTGCGCTCTGGGCCTGTCTTTTTCCCGGATTCGCCGGTGTGGCGGCGCAAAAGCAGAACGAGGCTTACCAGTTGCACATCCATCGCGCCCCCTCGGCGATCGTGATCGACGGCAGCGCGCACGAACCGGCGTGGGACTCGGCCGAGGTAGCGAGCGATTTCTGGATGGTCCTGCCGATGGACACGGACCGGGCGAAAGTACGGACCGACGTTCGCATGGCCTATGACGACCACCAGTTGTACCTGAGCGCGATCTGCTATCACGGCAGCGTTCCAGGGCCCTACATGGTGGAGTCGCTGAAGCGCGACTGGTCGTTCGGCAAGAACGACAACTTCATTTTCTTCCTGGACACCTTCGACGACCAGACCAACGGCTTCACTTTCGGAGCGAACGCCGCCGGAGCGCAGTGGGATGGCCTGCTCTACGAAGGGGGCAAGGCCAACCTGAGTTGGGACAACCGATGGACCTCCGCGGTGAGAACTTACGAGGATCGCTACGAGCTGGAGATTGCAATTCCGTTCAAGAGCATCCGCTATAGGAACGGCAGCACCCGATGGGGCGTCAACTTCAGCCGGCTGGATCTGAAGACCACGGAAAAGTCTTCGTGGGCCCCGGTTCCGCGCCAGTTTCCAACCGCGGCTCTGGCACTGGCCGGTGTCCTGATCTGGGACGAGCCGCCTCCCTCCCCCGGCCCCAACGTCTCGCTGATCCCGTATGCGCTCGGCGGCATCAGCCGGGACTACGAGGCGCACACGCCGCTATTCACCCGGCGGGACGTCGGACTGGATGGAAAGGTGGCGATCGGTTCGGCGCTCAACCTGGACCTGACCGTCAACCCCGATTTCTCGCAGGTGGATGTCGACCAGCAGGTGACGAACCTCAGCCAGTATGAGCTATTCTTCCCGGAAAAGCGGCAGTTCTTTCTGGAGAACGGCGATCAGTTCACGAATTTCGGCTATGCCACGATCCGTCCTTTCTTCAGCCGGCGGATCGGCCTCAACGGAGTGCCGATCCGTTTCGGCGCGCGCCTGAGCGGGAAACTCAACAAGGACTGGCGCGTGGGCTTGATGGATATGCAGACTGGAGCGCCGGACGGCCAAGGTCTGCCGCCGCAGAACTTCGCCGTGTTCGCGCTGCAACGCCGGGTCTTCGCGCGTTCCAACATTGGTGTCCTGCTGGTCGACAAGGAGTCCTTCACCCATGAACGCGCGGGAGCGCCGGCGATACAATCGGGGTACAACCGCAACCTGGGGGTCGAGTACAACCTGGCGTCCAAGGATAACCTGTGGACCGGCAAGCTGCTGTACCTGAGGTCGTTCACATCGGGCAACCGGGGCGGCAACGTCTATGCAGGGCATTTGCAATACAACAGCCGCCACTGGCTGATCACCGGGCAGACGGAGAACGTCGATCCGGACTACATCGCCGAGGCGGGCTACGTGCCGCGGAAGGGCTATCGCCGCGCGTTGGCGACGATTGGATACACGGTCCTGCCGGAGGGCGGCCCTGTGTTGAGCCATGGCCCGACCCTGACCAGCAGCAACTTTTTCGACTGGACGGGGAGACTGAGCGATTACGAAACCGCACTGGGTTACGCGGTTACGCTGCGGACCGGAGAGGTCATTTCGACTTCAGGCGGAGCGGATTACGTCCGGCTGCTGAAGCCCTTCGACCCGACCAATTCGGGACGCGAGAAATTTGAGGCCGGCAGCACGCATCGCTGGAAATTCTGGAGCACCAGGTTCGATTCCCGGCAGCAGAGTGTGCTGAGGTACGGGTTCTCGTCCCTGGTGGGAGGCTACTATGGCGGCGGTACGCAGCGGAACGTGTCCGGCACGATCGGATACCGGTTTCAGCCGTTCGTCAGCCTGGCCGGCACGGTGACCTACAACGATATCCGGCTGCCGCAGCCACGGGGGCACGCCCGCTTCTGGCTGGCCGGCCCGCAGGTCGATATCACGCTGACGAACACGCTGTATTTCACTACGTTCGTCCAGTACAACGAGCAGCAGCGAAACCTCAACCTGAATAGCCGCGTGCAGTGGCGCTACAAGCCGGCGTCCGACGTGTTTCTGGTCTGGACGGAAAACTACCTGCCCGAGTACCTGCAACCGGGGCAGGCCGGATTGTTCTCGACGCGGAACCGGGCGGTCATGTTGAAGTGGACGTACTGGTGGAATCTGTAAACCGCTTGCTTACGCGCGCGGCTCAGTACCGATTCTGAGCCGCGACCGGAGTCTCACCGGCTTTTCCAGCGGTCAGCCAGGGCCGCCAGTTTGTCTTCCATGGTGGGCTTCGGTTTGGCTGCCGTACGCTGCGCGGGCTTGGCGCCCGGCTTCTTCATCGACAACGCGATGCGCTTGGTTTTCGCGTCGGCGCTGAGCACACGAACCTTCACGATCTGGCCGGCTTTGACCACATCGCTCGGTTCCTTGATGTAGCGGTCCGACAGTTCGCTGATATGCACGAGTCCGTCCTGATGGACGCCGATATCCACGAACGCGCCGAACTTGGTCACGTTGGTGACGACGCCTTCGAGCGTCATCCCCTCCTGAAGGTCGGCGATCTCCTTCACGTCGTCCTTGAAACTGGGGGCGAGGAACTTGTCGCGCGGGTCGCGTCCAGGCTTGCGGAGTTCTTCCAGAATATCGTTCAGCGTATAGACGCCGGCGGCGATTCCGCTCTTGTCCACTTTCTCGACCAGCGCCGGCTGCCGGATGAGTTCCTCGATGGAAACCGCTAGGCTTTGCGCGATCTGCTCAACCACGTTGTACGACTCAGGGTGAACCGCCGTCACGTCGAGCGGATTGTCGCCCTGGCGGATTCGCAGGAACCCCGCGGCTTGTTCGAACGTCTTGGGGCCGATGCCGGGCACGGCGGTCAACTGAACGCGGGAGCGGAAGCGGCCGTGTTCATTGCGGAACTCGACTATTTTCTGGGCGACACGCTCATTGATGCCGGCGACATAGCGCAGGAGCGCCCAGGAGGCGGTGTTGAGGTCCACGCCGACCCGGTTGACGCAGCTCTCGATCACGGATTCGAGCGCTTTGTGCAGTTGGCTCTGGTCCACGTCGTGCTGATACTGGCCCACTCCGATGGACTTGGGGTCGATCTTGACGAGTTCGGCCAGAGGATCCTGAAGGCGGCGCGCGATGGAGATGGCTCCGCGGACAGTCAGATCGAGATCGGGGAATTCCTGCCGGGCGATGTCGGAGGCTGAATAGATGGAGGCGCCGGATTCGTTGACCGTCACACAAAAGATTGAGGAGAGGCCTTCGTTCCTGAGGAAATCGCGGACCAGGGCATCCGTTTCACGCGATGCCGTGCCGTTGCCGATGGCGATGGCCCGCACGCCGTACTTGGCGATCAGGGCTTTCAGCGTGCGCCCGGCGCCGGCGGTGTCGTTCCTGGGCTGAAACGGGTAGATGACGTCGTGGCCGAGAAATTTGCCGGTGTCGTCAACCACGGCGATCTTGCAGCCGGTGCGGATGCCTGGGTCTATTCCGAGCACGGCAAGTTGGCCGGCCGGCGGGGCCAGCAGCAAATTCTGGAGGTTCTCGCGGAAAACGCGGATAGCATCGGCGTCGGCACGCTGCTTGAGTTCCAGGCGGACTTCAGAGGTGATCGAGCTGTTAAGTAGCCGCTTCCAGGCGTCTTCCGCCGCGAGGTCCAGTTGAGGAGTCCAATCGCCGGGCTGCTTGTGGATTTGGCCGTTGATGAGGTGGATAGGGCGCTGCGGATCGAGCTCGATAACGAAGTAGAGCACGTTCTCAGCCTCGCCGCGCCGGATCGCCAGCATACGGTGCGAAGGGATCTGCTTAACCGGCTCGCGATAGTCGTAGTACATCTTGAACTTCAACTGCTCGTCCACCGAGTCCGCTATCTGTTTGCTGACGATCACCCCTTCCTCAAACATTGCGTTACGCAAGAGCTTTCGTATGCCGGCGTCATCGCTGATCGTTTCCGCAAGAATGTGGCGCGCGCCTTCCAGAGCCTCCTCGACACTGGCGACGCCTTTTTCGGGGTCGACAAAAGATGCGGCGAATGTTTCAAGAGGAGTTTCGGACGGCTCCTGATTCCACAGGTAAGCCGCGAGCGGCTCGAGGCCCTTTTCGCGCGCGATCATGGCCTTGGTCCGGCGCTTCGGCTTGTAGGGCAGATACAAATCTTCGAGTTCGGCGGCTTCGAGCGTCTGTTCGATGCGGGCCTTCAACTCGTCGGTCAGCTTGCCTTGTTCCTGGATGGAGTCGAGGATCGTCTTCTTGCGGGCAACGAGCGTGCGGAAGTAGAGAAGCTTCTCTTCGATGGCGCGGATCTGGACCTCATCGAGGTTGCCGGTGGACTCCTTACGGTACCGGGCAATGAAGGGGACGGTGGAGCCTTCGTCGAGGAGTTCCACCGTGGCCACGAGGCCCTTCAGCGGGACCTGGAGCGTGCCGGCAATATGAATCAGGAGATCTGGAGACAGAGACTGGAGTTCCTGCATGCGACGACTTTGATTTTAGCGCGCTCCGGCAGAGTGCAATAATCGAGGTATTCAGATGATCGGTGTGTTTGACAGCGGCTTCGGCGGGTTGACGGTGCATCGCGCACTGGTCGACGCGCTGCCTGAACGGGATTTCATCTATCTTGGCGATAACCGGAACGCGCCCTATGGAGAAAAGCCGCCTATAGACGTGCTGAACCTCACGTGCGAAGGGCTTGAGCGCCTCTTCGGCGAAGGCTGCACGCTGGCCATTCTCGCGTGCAATACCGCCTCTGTGGTGGCGCTGCGCTGGATTCAGCAGCAGTGGCTGCCCGCGCGCCGGCGTGAGGATGGGGTGCTGCGCAACGTGATCGGCATCGTGGTGCCGACCATTGAAGCCGCCACGAAAGCAAGACAGTCCAGCACCATCGCGGTTTTTGCGACCCGCCGGACGGTGGAGACCGGCTGCTATCCGATGGAAATCCGAAAGCTCCGCCCGGATATTACCGTTGTGCAGCAGGCCTGCCCCGATCTGGCCGGCGCAATCGAGCGGGGCGCGCCGCGCGGCGATCTTCGCTCCCTTGTCGAACAGTACGTGTGCGAGGCGCGGCGTTCAGCCGGCACTCTCGACTGCGCCATCCTCGGTTGCACGCACTACCCCCTGGTAACGGAACTCTTCGCCAACGCCCTGCCGTGCGGCGTTCCTGTCATCCATCAGCCGCAGGCCACGGCCCGCGCGCTGAAGCTGTACCTTGACCGCCACCCCGAATATGACGGCGGGACTGCGGGCCGGCGCACATTCCTCTCGACGGGATTTTGCACCGGGGCCCTGCCGCTCATAGAGAAATTCTGGGGTGAAGAGATCCATTTCCAGCAGGCGTGAAGTATTATGGGACGGCGAAATGGCGCCGTTCATGTCAACTCTGAAGCAATTCCTCCCCATAGCCATCCTTGTTGCGCACCTCGGCGCGGCGTACGCCGCCGCACCGGACAAACCCGATTTCGGACCGAACGTCTTCGTCTTCAACCCTGGGATGCCGGCGGCGGAGATCCAGGGGCAGATCGATAAGGCGTTCGCGGTCCAGAAAAACAGCCAGTTCGGTTCCGAGCGATACGCCCTCATGTTCACGCCGGGCGAGTACAAGGTGAACGTGCCGGTGGGGTACTACACGCAGGTCCTCGGGCTGGGCGCCTCGCCGGACGACGTCCACATCGCGGGCGACGTCAGGAGCGACGCCACGCTCCCGAGGAACAACGCGACCTGCACGTTCTGGAAGGCCGTCGAGGGCTTCTCGGTCACCCCGGCGGGCGGCACGATGCAGTGGGCCGTCTCCCAGGCGGTCCCGTTTCGCCGCATGCACATCCGCGGCGACATCGTCCTTCACCAGAACAACGGGTGGGCGAGCGGGGGCTGGATGTCGGACGCGCTCATCGACGGCAACGTGGGCTCGGGTCCGCAGCAGCAGTGGATCTCGCGCAACGCCGAATGGCGCAGTTGGACGGGGTCCAACTGGAACATGGTGTTCGTGGGGGTGACTAATCCGCCGGCCGGGGAATGGCCCAACCCGGCGTACACGAAAATCGCGGAAGTCCCGATTGTCCGCGAAAAACCATTCCTTCAGACCGACAGGGCGGGGAACTACAGCGTTCGCATTCCGCAGCTTCGCGCCAACAGCTCCGGGATCACGTGGCGCGGCGGCGCGACCCCGGGCAAGTCCATCCCGATCGGGCAGTTCTACGTGGCCCGGCCGGGCGACACGGCCGCGAGCATCAACGCGCAGTTGGCCAAAGGGAAGAACCTGCTGTTCACGCCCGGAATCTACGACCTGACCGATACGATCCGTGTGACGCGAGCGAACACGGTGGTGCTGGGGCTGGGATTTGCCACACTACGGCCGGTGAACGGCGCCGCCGCCATGACGGTGGCGGATGTGGACGGCGTGATTCTCGCCGGACTGCTGTTTGACGCTGGCGCCGAGAGTTCCCCGGTGCTGCTCGAGGTGGGCGCGGCCGGAAGCAAGGCAAGGCATGCCAAAAAACCGATCTCGCTCCACGATGTCTTCTTCCGCGTGGGGGGCGCAGCGGTGGGCCGCGCG
This sequence comes from Acidobacteriota bacterium, assembly GCA_023436715.1. Classification (GTDB taxonomy): domain Bacteria; phylum Acidobacteriota; class Terriglobia; order Bryobacterales; family Bryobacteraceae; genus Fen-330. Next base: position 8,531 of record JAEZIJ010000044.1, on the reverse strand, counting down.
GCCGTCAGCCTCAGGATCAACAGCCACGACACGATCGTCGATCACACATGGATCTGGCGCGCAGACCATGGCAAAGGCGTCGGGTGGAACAGCAACACGGGCGCGAACGGGCTGATAGTGGACGGGAACGACGTCACCATGTACGGTCTCTTCGTCGAGCACTATCAGGAATACCAGGTGATCTGGAATGGCGAGCGCGGGCGCGTGTACTTTTATCAGTCCGAGATCCCCTACGACCCGCCCGACCAGCCGAGCTATACCAGTGCGCCGGGCACGAACGGCTGGGCGTCATATAAAGTGGCCGACAGCGTGAACAGCCACGAGGCTTGGGGGCTCGGAGTCTACAGCGTCTTTCGGCATCGCGGGGTGACGCTCACCAGGGCCATCGAGGTTCCCAATAAGCCCGGCGTCAGGTTCCACAGCATGATCACGGCGCGGCTGGGCAACAACGGCGAGATCAGCAAGATCATCAACGACAAGGGCGACGCTGCGACGGAGACAGTGCGGCCGAGGCTTACGAGTTTTCCGTAGGAGGTGCGCGAGAGTGCCTCGTCATCTGATGGGTGCGGTACTGCTGCTGTCTTCAGCGCCGGTTGCATGCGCCCAGAGCCGGTTCGGGCGGCCGATCCTCAAGCCCGTTGAGCCGGCGAAATACGAGCTGAGGACAGCCGATGATTTGCGGGCGCCGCTACTGGCGGCCAAGGGGTACGCGGCCAGTTGCCTTGCTTACCACGACCCCGCAAGGCTGTATGTCGAGGTCTGGATATCGAACCGCTCTCAGGGCGAGATCGAAATCCCGAATGACTTCATCAACGCCGAGAACGCCGGCGGAACGCTCGTCCGCACCAACACGACCAAGGCTGCCGACGAGATCGAGGCTGCCTCGGTTCGCCCATTTGTGCCGGCCGCGACCGGCAAGGACCCGCGGACAAACGAGCCGGTATACGATCGCGCTGAAACCGACCGGCAGGCCGCCAGGCACATCGAGCAACAGGAAAGGGAGAATACCTTTGCGGGCCTTCTGCTGGCGTTGGCGCAGGAGAACGCGGCAGGCGCTCTCACGCCGGGCCGGGACCGGGTCATCGCGTGTACATTCGAGCGCCTCAATGACCCGGAATCGCCGGTCACGATCCGGGTGCGCCTCCGTGGCGAGGTACTCGTGTTCGTGTTGAAGGATTCAACTGCCCGGAAGAAGGGCGGAGAGGCTCAGTAGACCGCTTGCTTACGCGCGCGGCTCAGTAGCGATTCTGGGCCGCGACCGCGAGGGAGCGGATCACAACCCGTTGTTGCCGAACCGCCGCCAATCGCTCCCGCGGAGATTGTCGAGTTGGTAGGCGAGACCCCGGATCACGCACGATTGCGGTTCGTGAGCGACCGTCACAGGCAGCCCGCAGTCCCTGCTGATGAACTGATCCAGATTCCGCAGCAATGCCGATCCGCCGGTCAGCACGATCCCGGTCTCGATCAGGTCCGCGCTGAGCTCGGGAGGCGCCTGTTCCAGCGCTTCCCGAATCGTGCTCATGATCCGCTCGAGCGGCGTTGAGATGGCCTCCCGGACTTCGCACTCGCGGATGATCGCTTCGCGTGGAACGCCTCTCGTAACACACCGGCCCTTGATTGCCAGAGTCAATTCCTGATGGCCGGGCAGCGCCGATCCAATCTCGATTTTGAGCCGCTCGGCCGTACGCTCGCCAATGATGAGTTGGTGAGCGGCCTGCACGCGGGCGGCGATAGCGGCATCCATGTCGTCGCCGGCTACCCGAGCCGTTCGCGCACAGACGCTGTTTCCCAGCGAAATGACCGCCACGTCCGTGACGCCGGCGCCGATGTTGACTACCATGTGGCCTCGAGATTCCTCTATTGCCAGACCCGCGCCTCGCGCCGCGGCCAGGACCTGATCCACAAGCAACACATCGGCCGCGCCCGCCTTGTGGATGGATTCAGTGATGGCGAGGTGCTCCACCTGTGTCATCCCGCTCGGGACGGCGATGGCGACCTTGAGGCGGCGCAACGGCCCGCTGATGTGCGCGCTTCGCAGGAAGCGGTGCAGCATGCCATCGAACAGGCGGAGATCGCTGATAGCGCCGGCGCGAATCGGCCGGGCGGTCTGAAACTTCAGAGGCGTCCGGCCGCGGCCCGCTTCCGCCTCCCCGCCGACGGCCTCGATGTCACCGGAACTCGTCCGGATTGTCACCAGGGAAGGCTCATTTACGGCCAGCCCGCGGCCCTTGACGTACACCAGCGTGTTAGCCGTCCCCGGATCGAGGCCGACTCGTGGCGATGGAAAGCGGATCACACTTAGTTCCGGCTGACACCGGACGACTCCGGCTGATAGAGGACCTCCAGGACCTTCAGCCGCCGTATGCCCTTCGGAACCTGCCACTCGATCACATCGCCCACGCGATAGCCGAGCATGGCGGTGCCTATGGGCGCGAGGATGGAGATGCTGTTCTCCGTGCGGGTCTGGGTTGGGAAGATGAGCCGGTAGACCCGCGTTTCTCCGGAATCCAGGTCCTGCATCCGCACTTCGGAGTTCATGGTTACAACATCGCGCGGAATGGATTCCTGTTCTACAACTTCGGCATCATCGAGTTCCTGCTCGAGCTTGTCGAGGTACTCGTGGTCTACCGAGTTCGCGCCGCGCCGGCCTGCAATGAGCCGCCGGAGCCTCTCGCAATCTTCGTCTGTGATGTATATGCGGTCTCGCATGTGTCAGGCCTCCTTATGAATCTGCACGGGTATGTGCTTTGAAGGAGCTATTAGAGCAAGCCTCGTGCCAATGAAGCCGTGAAAGAATCCTGGGGAAACGCCTGCAATTCTCTGGATACAACTGATTCGTCGTATCCAGCCCGGAGTGTCCGTGGATTCTTTCACAGTCCACAGCGCACCGGGTTGCCTGAAAACGCACAGCAGTGGCCGCTAGTGCCCACTTGCCGGGTTGTTTTGCGGGTATAGCCGCGGCAAATGAGCGGGGGAGGGATGGTGCCCGGATTGCACCTGGCTGGTTGAGGCCTGACAGGATATGACCAAAGGACCGCCACTACTGTCGTTTCGGATTGACAAACCCTACGCGGCCGCGTTGCGCATGGTGCGAACCACGCTCGAGCGGCAGGGGCTGCGCGCGCCCGCCGAGCTGGACATTAGCGCCAGAATCCGGCAGGAACTAGGAGCGGGCGTGGCGCCCTGCATTGTGCTCTACGTGGACGACCCGGCAGTGTTGCTTGAGGCTGTGGTTTTCAACCGCGGCGCCGCGCTGCTGATTCCGCAACCGCTCGTCGTAACGGGAGACAATCGCTACACCGAGGTGCTTGTGCGGAGCCCGGAATCGCCAGCGGGGAGTATTCCCGCGAGCGTGCGCGATCCGCTCCTCGGCCTTCAGGTGCGGATAACGCGGGCAATCGAAAGTATTGCCGAGCGGCAGGGAGCCCACCTGGCCGTCAGTTCTTGAGATGTACACAGAATTCGATCAGGAGATAGCAATGGCACTCGAAACCCGACAACGCATCGAGAAGCCCCCCTCGGACGTAGCCGGGACGACGCCGGTCACAAAAATCCTGGTGCCCGTGGATTTGTCGCTGCGCTCGGCCGGCGCCGCGGCGTATGCCGCGTCTCTTGCTGCCGGGCTTGGCTCCGAACTGGTATTCCTTCATGTGCTCCAGGACGGATGGCCGCTTGAGGAGGAGGAGCGGGAGATCCGGGACCGCATCAATCGAACGGCGGGCGAGATCCGCTTCCTCTTTCGGGAGGGCTCGCCGGCTTCGGTCATCCTGGATACGGCCGAGGCGGAGCGAGCCGGCTTGATCCTGATGCCCACTCGGGGCAGAACGGCGATGGCGCGGTTCTTTGACGGATCGATCTCCGCGCAAGTGCTTCGCGGAGCGCATTGTCCCGTCTGGGTTGGCCTGGACGACCTGGCACCGCTGTCGAGCAGGCCGATCCGGACCATCCTCTGTGGTCTGTCTTTGGGGCCTCGCGCGAGCACCGTCCTGCGCTGGTCAGCCACCCTGGCTTCGTGGTTCAACGCGAGCCTTTCCGTAATTCACGCAAGCAAGGCGCTCGCATCGAACCCCGGCCTTCCGTGCGATCGCGAATGGAGATACTGGCTCAAGAAGATAGCCAGGGATGAGATCCGGGATCTCCAAACCGGACTTGGCATCGATGCGGAAGTCTGGCTGGAGTCGAGCAAGCCGCTCGCCGCGATCCCGCCTCTCGCTGAGAACCTGCGGGCGGACCTGCTGGTGATCGGCAAGAGCCCTCAAAAGCTATTCCTGGCCGATCTGAGGACGCTGTCCTACGAAATCGCCTGCCGGACGCCGTGTCCTGTTGTCAGCGTCTAGTTTTGCGCTAATCATGAAGATAGAGGTCTGAGACTACGGGAAGTTTCTTTAATCTCATTGAGAAGAACGCTGCCAAACCGGCACCAAGGCGGCTAGCCTGTGCCTCTGTTTTGCTTGCTGCCGGGTTCATCGACTGGCTCACTGGAGGGTCCTCGGCGGTCGTCTATGCGATTCCGGTGGTCCTCGCGGCGGTGCTGGACGGCTGGGGCGGCGGACTGGCCGTTGCCGCCCTCTCTGCCGGCGGCGCCCTCGCTTTCGGACCGCACCAGGCACTGCCGGCGAGAGCGCTCGAACCGTTCGCGCTGATACTTGTGGCGTCGGTGACCGCGGCTATGAGCGGCCGCGAACGGAGATTGCGCCGTCACTACCAACAGGTGGCCGATCAACTCAGCAGCGTCTACGAGAAGGTGCAGGCGAACTTCGAGGGCATGAAGCGCACCGAGCGCCTATCGGCTATCGGTCAACTCTCGGCAGGATTGGCCCACGAAATCCGGAATCCCCTCGCGAGCATCTCCGGCGCTGCCGCGATCCTGGCCAGAAGCCAGAACCTCGAACAGAAGAATGCGAAATGCCTGGAGATCATCACGAGCGAGTGCGAACGGCTGAACGGGCTGCTTACGAACTTCCTGAACTTCGCCCGCCCGCGCGCACCGCACCTCCAGACTATTCATCTCGAGCCTGTCCTCGATAATGTGCTCGAACTCGCCAGCCACGGCGTCCGCGGCAAGACAGTGCGTTTCGAAAAGAAGGTTGAATTCGGACTCCAACCTGTCGAATGCGACCCCGAGCAACTCGAGCAGGTTCTTCTGAATTTGATGATCAACGCGATTGAAGCGAGCCCGGAGGGCGGCACCGTGACGCTGTCGGCGGCGGCCGGGGAGAGCAGGATTGCGATTGGCGTTGTGGACCATGGACACGGTGTAGCGGCCGCCCACATCGATCGCCTGTTCGATCCGTTCTTCACAACGAAAGAACACGGAACGGGACTTGGGCTGCCCGTGGCGCACCAGATTGTGCGGCAGATGGGCGGGGCCCTCCTGGCGCAGGCAAATGCCGGCCACGGGATGACATTCTCGGTAGTCCTTCCCTCCAAGGTTCAAGACTGATGAATCCTGCACGAATTCTGGTCGTAGACGACGACGATAACCTGCGCTGGGTGCTCCAGACGCAGCTTGAGCAAATGGGGTATGCCGTAACCACCGCCTCGGATGGAGCCACGGCGCTCCAAGCCATCGATAAAGAGCCGCCCGCCCTCGTCCTCACCGATTTGAGGATGCCCGGCATGTCCGGGATGGAATTGCTGGAGCGAATCCGCCGGGATTATCCGGAGATCCCGGTTCTGATCATCACCGCGTTCGGGACGATTCAAAGCGCGGTACAGGCGATGCGGTCGGGGGCCTATGACTACCTGACGAAGCCTATCGATTACGACGGACTGGGCATCGCGGTCAACCGGGTGCTGGAGCACTTTCGCCTGGTACAGGAGGTCCGGGCGCTGCGCGTCAGCCTCGACCGGAAGTACGGTTTCGAGAATATAATCGGCCACTCGGAAGCGCTCCTCTCGCTTCTCGACACGGCCGCGCGGGCGGCGCAAAGCAATTCGACGATCCTGATCCACGCCGAGACGGGCACCGGTAAAGAGCTGCTCGCGCGAGCGATTCACTTCAATAGCAGGCGGCGCGGCAAGCCGTTCGTCACGATCAACTGCGGCGCTATTCCGCGCGACCTGCTGGAGTCGGAGTTGTTCGGCCATGTGAAGGGATCCTTCACCGGGGCCATGGCGCACAAGGCCGGCAGGGTCGAACTGGCCGACCGGGGAACTCTGTTCCTCGACGAAATCGGCGAGATGCCGGGCGATCTTCAGGTGAAGTTGCTGCGCCTGCTTCAGCAGGGCGAGTTGGAAAAGATCGGAGCCACATCGCCCTTGAAGGTGGATGTCCGGTTTGTGGCGGCAACGCATCGCAACCTCCGCGCCATGATCGAGGACGGAACATTTCGGGAAGACCTGTATTACCGCCTGGCGGTCATTCCGTTGGAGCTGCCACCGCTCCGCGATCGCGCCGAAGACATTCCCGAACTCGTCCAGCATTTCTTTGTGACGGCCAAGGAAGAGCAAGGCCGCCCCGATCTGGTGCTGCCCGCCGGGCTGCTGCCGCGCTTTCAGGACTATCGCTGGCCGGGAAACATCCGGGAGCTCCAGAACGTAATTGAGCGGACCGTCGTGCTCGCGCGCGGCGACGAGATCGCACTGGCCGACCTGCCGGATTTCCTCCGGCGCGAGAAGCCGGCCATAGACATGCTGCAACTGGAGCTTCCTGCCCAAGGGATCAGCCTGGAAGCGGTGGAGAAAGAGCTGATCCTTCGGGCCCTGGACAAGTTTCACGGCAACCAAACGCATACCGCCAAGTACCTGGACATCAGTCGCAAGGCACTGATATATCGGATGGAGAAACATGGCATCCGAAAGAGGGCGGCTGAGGATGAAGAGGAGACTGAGTCTCCCGGTGATGTGCGAACGCGCTGACAGCCGGTTCGGAAGCGTTTTTCTCCGCGGCGCCCTCGATTCGCCGCCGCATTTCGCCCAGGTGTTTCGAGACCAGGTCGAGGTTTGTCAGCGCCGCAGCCGGGATTGGCTGCTGATGTTGGCGCGCAATTTCGAGTAGCCACCGGATGCTGTGAACGTGCTCGGCGGCGAGCGACAATTCCCGCTGGAGCGTCGAGCGCAACAGCTCGCTCAAATCGGAAGCCGCAGCCGGTCCGCGGTCCTCGAGGCGCACAGGCTCAGCCTGCTCCGGCTTTCGCCGCCGTCGGCGAATGCCTGCGACCGCGGCCACGATCGCCAACATGATCCCTTTCATTTGCATGCCGTTTGGGTTGCACACCAGCCGCCATACCAGGTTCTCGCCTTGCTTACGGCAAACCGGAGGCTGGAGACTGCCTGAAAACGGCCAACGGTGCGCCCTTATGGGCAACGAAAGGGTGCCTGATTTCCGAAAATCCTTGCGTCTGGCGTTGGACCGGCGCTTGCTCAGGAACCGGTGGATCGCAAAGGAGCACTCTCAAGCGATGAACTACGACGTGTTTGGCGACCTTCAGGAGTGGGGCCGGGTTCTCGAACAGGTAGAGAAGATGCGAGAGGATGGCGTGCTCGACAACCACCAGCAGGGCTTGGCACGCCTCGCCCGCTACCCATTCAACTGGCAGATCAGGCAGGCTGGCCTTCGTGCTATGGCCGAACTTAGGCGGCCGGGCGACGAGGTGATTCGGATCGCAACTCAGATCATGCGCGATGAGAACAGTGATCTGGAGACGCGAATCCTGGCTGGCAGCGCGTTGAGTGCATGTCTCGGCAACGGCAACGGCACAGCGAGCGAGAGCGCTCGTCTGGACGCTGCCGGGAGCATCCGTGACCTGCTGGGAAAACCACAGCCGCCCCTGCTCCACAAGTTTGCGCGCGCGTGGCAGCAGTGTTCGAACTCAGCAGCCAAAGCGACCACAACGACGCAGTAAGGAGGCAAATGCGATGCAAGCAACCGCATCAGTTTCGCGCGATAACGAGCGCCGAGTCCTGGGGGCGCAAATGGCTAAGCTCGGCGTCAGGTTGTTGAATAAGTATGGCCGAGTCCTTCAGTGCGAGGCTTGCGAGACGACGTGGTGTCCGCAGCCCGCTGCGGATGGCTCTCTCCCCATGGGTTTCTGGCGATGTCCCAACAGGTGCAACTGGTGAGCGACGTCTCTGGCCCAGGGACAGCAGGCGCGCCGGCTGCGGCGCGCCTGACGCTCGCCCGGAAATGCCAGAGCGCTATTTCGGTGGCGCCTGCGGCTGCACCATTATGCCCACCGCCGAGGCCCGCGGCATGAACTTCAGCAGGACCTGCCAGCCCTCTGGAGAAAGGCGACTCTGTGCGTCCTGAACAGCGGCCTTGAGAATCTCCATCCGATCCCTGTATAGCGCCAGCATGTTCTCCTCCGGTGGGAAGGCGCCCTGGATGCGCGCGGCGTTCATGAGGTCCGAGCTGCGCTTCTCGTTCCCGGCCAGCTTCGCGTTCGTTCCATCGCTCGGCGTACCGCGCAGGCGTCGTTGTAGCTGACATCGCGAGTGCCTCCGCTTGAATGAGTCATCGGCGGCCAATTCAATTCATTCTAGCGGCCGATCAACACCGATGATCGCCGATTTCTCACGGCGCGCGCTAC
>JAEZIJ010000012.1 GCA_023436715.1 Acidobacteriota bacterium | reverse complement strand
GCGTGCTGCACGCTCTCGGTGGCCCGCCGGATCGCTGTGCCGGACCCGAAGCCGAATTAGTCCGACTGAGTCGCCCCGGCCGGCCCCTCCGGGACCGTCATCGCCGGTGCCGAAATTCGAGGGGTTTCACCACGGGCTGCTAGACTACAAAGCTTCCGCAGGCGAAACTCCGAATATTCAAATCTTGCAGAAGTTTTATGTTCAGCGGACTGGTGTTCTTACGGACGGTATGGAAACCGTCAGGCGCGGAATCTCGCCTGAGGGCTGGCGGTCTCTCGTTTCGTATGTGAATACGCATCTGCGCAATCAAATCCACAGGAGGTAAGACATGGGTTCCCGAAGACTGGCTTGGATCGCTCTCGTGCTCGGCTTCGCGCCCTTGGTTCCGCTCCACGCGGCACAGTGTACGGCGAACACGACATTCCACTGGTCAAGCGATGTTCTCAGGTGGGGCGGCAATGACGTATGGTCATTTGGCAGTGGCTATATAGACGGTAATTACATGTGGTACTGGCGGCCAAGAGTCACGAGCACGTCAACACTGAACGGTAGCGTCCTACTTGGCAGACAGAATGTTGTCGCCACGGCGTCGTATGGCGGGGAGGCCGTCAACCAATGGCACGATGCGCCGCAGACAACAGGGACTGGCATCTACGCCATTTCGAACAGAATTGAATACCTTCCCGATTCTCTGTGCGATTCTGTCAGCCCGATCAACAACACCGAAAGCTTGAGTGTGTCGCGCCCATATGTCACCCCTAACATAAGCGGGATCTGGTGGTTGGGAGGAGGTGCAGACCCGGACAACGGTTACTACAACCAGGGATACCTAACGGCGCACAAGGGCTGCAGCGGATCTGACATTTGTAGCGAGACTCCCTTTTGGACAATCACGGCAAACGGACAGAAGCTATCGCTTGGCTGCTCGGTATGCGACATGAACACCGTGACGAGCAAGGAGCCAAGCGATGCCATCGGAGACATCACAATCGTCTTCGACATCGGGGGCTTTAGGTCACAGCCCCTCGGGTTCACGGTAAATGCGCCACACCGAATGGCTTCGGAAACACCCCACGTGAAAGACGACCTTTATCAAGACGGCTGGTGGTCTTATATCTTCTACAGAGCCTTTGATCTGTTTAACAACACGATGTCGAGCGTTGCTCTAAACGAAAGTTTCGGAGCTTTTGTCAACGATCAAGATAACAACTGGGCCAAACCGGTTGCGCGCGGACTCTCAGGTTACTCTCAGTGGGACTTCGTGGACAACATGTATATGTACAACTGCCCAAGTTGCAAGCCCGAGATTCAGAATCCCCCGAAGCCGCCGATCCCGTTGGGCAACAGCGCTGTGGACCACGCAAGCCAGGCGTGGCGCATTGGTTCGTCGACCGTTGGGAGCGGCGTTCGTGTCCAGAACAACACTCACCAGAGGTTTCAAGACCACGGGCGACACACGAACATCGTCAGTCCAGTGAATTGAGAGCGAATCCAGGAGACACACATGGGAGAAAGAGTTCGGAGCATCGCTATCTTGCTAGCGCTTGCAGCATCTCCATCGGCTCTGCTGGCCGGGCCGGCTGGGTTCCGACGACTACCAGGGTTGGCGAACGAGTCGGATGCGATCATTGTCGGACGACCTGAGCAAATCGTCTCGCTGCCGTCGGGCGCTTCGTTTGCGGTGAGCGCAATCAGGGTCCTGAAAGGCCCGATCATGCCCGGTGATCGCATACAGTGTCTCTGGGATCCCGCTGTCGCCACTCCAGCGCCGAAGTCGTCCACTGTTGTCGGCCTTTGGTTTCTTAGAGCGGGAGAAAACGGAGTCTGGCTGGTCCTGCCTCCCATGACCGGAGATGCCCCGTTTCCGATGAGTCATCTCCGGGTACTCGAACAGGTGCCTGCTGGCCCGCTTGCCTATTCAGCCGGCGCAGAACCGTTTGAGAAGGTAATTTCCGAAATCGGATCCGCGTTGCAGGGCTCAGCGGACCGATCGCAGCTCGTGGCGTTTCTCTCCGCGGGCGCGCTCGATTCGCCTGGTTCATCAGCGCCGCCAAGAATGTACGCGCACATCGCCACCTCCCCTATTGGAGCACTAAGGGCTCTTGGTCTTCGGGCACTTATCAAAACCGGGGACGTAGCCGCTCTGCAACGGTTCGCGGCCGATACTGATGCTCTGTCGGAGGTCGGCAAGCAGCCGTTTCTCGCCACCGCCGTATGCGATTTCCGAAGTACACAGCCGGCTGCCGTCATCGAACTGAGCCGTATCGTACAGGGTGACGCGCCAACGGCGCTGAAGTTGTGCGCCGCGCACGCTCTCCGATCTGTCCACACACGGGATTCGCTGCCCGCGCTTGTGTCGCTGCTGGACGCTGATTTGAGTGAGCTCCGGTACGAAGCCGTGGCCGGCCTCGCATCGTTCGCCAACTCCTTGCCCGTGGAGACCGGGAACAACCTCCCCGGCATGGAACACATGAAGCCCACCGGACGCGGCTCCTACACCACGGACGAGACACTGAAGCATTTCCCCACAGTGCCCACGTTCGCTGCTAACGAAGCGCGCTACATCGGCTTTTGGAAAGCCTGGTGGACCGTTCATCAGACCGAGATGGGGGGTGCTCAGCCGGCGGGACAGTAACTCCTGTTGCGTCACATACTTGTCGAACCAGGAGGTCATCTCGTGCAACTTGTGCTTGATCGACTTGCGGGCCGCGCAGCCGTGCGATTCGTGCGGCAGGACCAGCAGCCGTACGTCGTCGCCGTTTCCGCGAATCGCCTGGAGCATGCGCTCGGACGGATAGGGAAAGTTCCCGAGTTGTTGGCCTCGCCGTGGATGAGCAGAATCGACTCCTTCAGAGAGGAGCGGTGCGGGCTTGAACATGGGCAGGCAGCCGTTTTATCATTGGCAAAGAAAAAGCGAAGCGCGTGGCTGACATCCAGGAACAACTCGCCGCCCTCCGCCGCAAGATTGCGCGTATCGACCGGAAGTACGCCGACGGCCCACAGGCGCCGGCCCGCCCGGTGGATCACCGGCCGGCTCACTATTTCGTCGATGAGTGGCTGAGCGGCGAAGTTGTCGAAACATCATTCGGCTGTCACTTTGAGACCGAGCGGCTCTACGAGCGGCATCGCCGCCATGGCAGCATGGACGTCTCCAATCTTCTGGAACTGCCGGAAGATTTACTGGCCGCGCTGTTGGGGGAGGACTCCCGGCCCTCCCCGGTTGCCCGCTGGGCGTTTCTGGATACGGAGACTACGGGGCTCGCAGGCGGCTCCGGCACGTATGCGTTCCTCATCGGCGTCGGGCGCATCTGCGACGACGGCTTCCGCGTCCGGCAGTTCTTCATGCGGGACTACGGCGAGGAAGCCAGCCTGCTGCACGCGCTGGCGGAGCATCTGGCGCAGTTCGAAGTACTCATCACCTACAACGGAAAGACCTACGATCAGCCGCTGCTCGAAACGCGCTACCGGATGTCCCGCGCCCGCCCGCCGTTTGACAGGCTCGCGCACCTGGACCTGTTGCACGGCGCCCGCCGCCTGTGGAAACTGCGCCTGGAAAGCTGCCGGCTGGTCGATCTTGAAAACCAGATCCTCGGCGTAGAGCGCGAGGGCGACCTGCCGGGCGAGATGATTCCGTACGTCTACTTCGAATACCTGCGTACTCAGCAGGCGTTCCGGCTCGTGCCGATCTTCCACCATAACGCGGTGGATATTCTGACTACGGCCTGTCTCACCGGCATCGTTCCGTTTGCGTTTCGCGAGCCTGACGCGGCGCCTCTCGCACACGGGACGGACCTGGTTGGGCTGGCGCGCTGGTTCCTGAAGGCCGGGCGATGCGAGCAGGCGCTTCAGCTCATGCGGCGTGCCGTGGACATGGGGTTGCCGGACGATCTGCTTTTCCGCACTCTGTGGGATACCGCTGCACTTGAGAAGAAGATGGGAAATGAGGCGGGGGCTCTGGCCGTGTGGACGGACCTGGCCGCAAGCCGCAATCCGTACCGCGTCGCCGCCCTGGAGGCCCTGGCGAAGTACTACGAGCACCGGGAGCGGAACTATGCGATGGCGCTGGAAATGATCCAGAGCGCCCGCGGTTTTGCGGATTCCGAAGAACTGGCGCACCGGCAGGCGCGTCTCGAACGGCGTCTTGCCCGCCCGCGCCCGGGCCGGCTGTTGTAACCCCTTGCTAACGCGCGCGGCTCAGAATCGTCGGCTCAGAGCCGCGACCGTAAGGAAGCGGTCGGGCTAGACCAGCGCGCCGATTTCCTTCCATTGGCGGCCTTGCGATTCCGCTACCGCCGGGTACGTGACGGCGCCGCGGTACGTGTTCACGCCCTCGCGAATCGCCGGGTGAGCGGCGCAGGCGCCCTCCAGGCCCTGGTTCGCCAACTCCATGAGGTATGGGAGCGTCGCGTTCGTGAGCGCCATTGTCGATGTGTTGGGCACCGCGGCCGGCATGTTGGAGACGCAGTAGTGGAGAACGCCATCGACGAAATAGATCGGATCGGTGTGCGTGGTCGGGTGGGAGGTCTCGAAGCAGCCGCCCTGGTCGATCGAGACATCCACCATCACCGCACCGCTCTTCATCGCGGGAAGCATGTCGCGGCGGACGAGCTTGGGAGCCGACGCCCCCGGGATCAGCACACCGCCGATCACCAGGTCCGCCCGGCGCAACGCTTCGCGGATGGTCCAGACACTCGATGCCAGGGTTACCGCGCGGCCCTGGAAGATGTCGTCCAACTGGCGCAAACGCTCCAGGCTCTTGTCGATGATGGTCACGTGGGCGCCCATGCCGATAGCCATCTTTGCGGAATTCGTGCCCACTATCCCGCCGCCAAGAATCACCACGTTTCCCGGCGCCACGCCAGGCACTCCGCCGAGCAGAACGCCACGGCCGCCGTTCGGCGCCTCCAGGTACGCAGCGCCTATCTGCACCGCGAGGCGTCCGGCCACTTCGCTCATCGGAGTGAGCAGTGGAAGGGAGCCGTCCCTCTCGCGAATGGTCTCGTAGGCGATTGCCGTGACATCCGCTTCGAGCAGCCGGTCGGTCAACTCCGGTAGTGGAGCCAGATGAAGGTACGTAAACAAAATCAGATCGGGCCGAAAATACCCGTATTCGCACGGCTGCGGCTCTTTGACCTTGACGATGAGGTCGGCCTCTTTCCAGACTTGAGCGGCCGAAGGCAGCAGCCTCGCGCCGGCCTGCTCGTACTCCTGGTCTGTGAGCGAGCTTCCAGCGCCTGCGCCGGCCTCAACCAGTACCTGATGGCCTGCCTCCTGGAGCGCTTGAGCTCCGCTGGGGACCAGGCCCACCCGGGTTTCGTGATCTTTGACTTCTTTCGGGACACCAATAATCATTGGGGCTCTTTTCCCTCCGCGGCGGGAGGCGTTTTGTCGATGCCTGCGGTGGAACCAAGGGGTTCTCGCCGGGGTCCCAGCCCCAGAGAGATAAGCGTAAGCGAATCGAGCTTGCCACTTGGCTCAAGGTTCTGGTTCTTCTGAAAGCTTTTCAATGCAGCGGTCGAGTCCGGCCCCCAGTCTCCGCTCGGTTCGCCCTGGAGGTAGCCCTTTTCGATCAGGGCGCGCTGGATTTCGCGGTAGCGCTCAGGGGTCGGCGCCATTTGTCCGGTTCTCCAGCTTTGCTTCCTGGTCCGGGAACTGCCGGCACGTGTTCCGGTCTTCTTCTTCCCGGCGGATGCGCGCACCGTCGTTGTCCCCGAGCGCTTGGAGTTCGACGACGCCTTTCGCGCCGGTTTCTTCTTCTTCTTATTCTTAGCGGCGCCGGAACTGGCTTTGGCGGAACGGGTCGATGTTTGTGTCGCGGGGAAAACCGGCAAGCCCAGACAGAGAATTACAACCAGCGCAGCATATGTTCGCACGCGCAGCTCTCCAAACCGAGAAATCAGGATAATGCTCCGGTCCCAGCCGGATCGCAGCTTTATCGCAAAACGAGGGACACCCGCGGGAGGTGTCCCCCAAACGCCCCATGTTATCACGGATTGGAAGTTAGCGTGCCCGCTAAAAATATCGGCTGCCACACGGTTTCGGCGGGGCGCGGCGCCTGGCCCCGAACTCCGCGCATGACGCGGAATGCTACGGCATCGCCGGGTTTCAGTTTTGCCTGCACGCGCTGCACGTCATCCATCGAGCTCACAGGCTGCCGGTTGATGGCGGTGATGATGTCGCGCGGAGCCACACCAACATCTTCGGCGAACGATCCGGGGGTTACAGCGGTCACCAGAACCCCGCTCTTCTCCCGGAACGCGAGGCGGTCCCGCATCCCCTGCGTGAGGTTCTGAATGCTCACGCCGAACTTCACCTGGGTGGTGGACTCATCCTGGCCGGGTTCCTCGCGCCGGAACCGCCGGAACTGCGGTTGGCTGGCCCAGACTTCGGAGCGCTCGCCGACCTTCACCTTGAGGTCTGTCCTGCGGCCGTCGCGCAGGACGGTGACCGATGCATCCGCTCCGACGGGCGTGTTCGATATGCGGGAGACGAGGTCCTCGCCATCCCTGACCGGCTGGCCGTTGAGTGCGACGATGATGTCCTCCGTTTTGATGCCCGCCTTGTCGCCCGGCCCGCCCGGCTCCACCTGGGTCACGAATACTCCCTGTTTCGCGCCGTAGACCTTCAGCGTCTCCGGCTTCTCATTCGCGTTGAAGCCCACGCCGATGCTGCCGCGCGACACGCGCCCGCTGCGGATGATCTGGTTGTACACGCTGACGGCGAGATTGATCGGCAGCGCAAACCCGATGCCCTGATAGCCGCCACTGTCGGTCGCGATCGCCGTGTTGATGCCGATTACCTGTCCCTTGATATCGAGCAGCGGCCCGCCGCTGTTACCCGGATTGATGGCCGCGTCTGTCTGGAGGAATTTCTGGAGCTGATGCTCGGCGCCGCCGATATCGCGCCCCTTGGCGCTGATGATCCCCGCGGTGACCGTCGCTTCGAGACCGAAAGGAGAGCCGATGGCGACCGCCCAGTCGCCGACCAGCACCCCGTCGGAATTGCCTATCTTCGCAGGCGTGAGCTTCTTGCCATCCTCCAGCTTGATTACCGCGAGGTCGGTTTCCGGGTCCGAGCCCACCAGTTTGGCCGCGTATTCGGCCGGATCGCCGTTGAACTTCACCTGGATTTTGGTGGCGTCCTCGACGACGTGGAAGTTGGTCAGGATGTAGCCATTCCGGTCCACGACGACGCCGGAGCCTGTGCCCTGGCGGCGGCCGAACGGGTGTTGCGGAACATCACCGCCGGGCTCCTGGCCGAAGAAGCGGCGGAACAGGTCGACCCCGCCCTGGTCATCGTCTTCCTGATCCGGATCCGGTTGTGGAGAGGGTGCGGGCCGCCGCGTTCGCGCTTGGGCTGCCGGTCGGGCGCCATAGGTGGAGGTGATGTTGACGACCGACGGCTCGAGCTGCTTGGCCAGCGCGCTGAACGCGGTGGAGAGTTGCACCGGGCTCGGGATCACGAGTGCGCTCGCGTCGGGAGCGCCGCTCTGCGCCTTCCCTGCGAACACTGCCGTGTTGATCAGCGTTCCGATCAGTATGCCGATCGACAGCGTGAACGCAAGCAGGGTCGCGGAAAGCACCTTCTGATGCCGGAGTTGCCCAAGTAGTTTCATCCGTATCCTCTCCAAGGCAGGCTTACCTATTATATGCATGTGCCCCGGCGCCGCCCAATCGGCTTCAACTCCACAAACAGAATGCCGGCGAGGATCAGCGCGGCGCCGGCCGTCGCTGCCCGGGAGAGCAGTTCGCCCTCGACGACGAACGACGTGGCCCACGCGAAAACGGGCTCGAGCGCGAAGATCAGCGCCGTGTGAGTCGGTGTAGTGTACTGCTGCGCCCAACTCTGGATTCCGAATGCGAGGGCGGTGGCCAGCAGTCCCGTAACGAGAATCGCCGCGACGACTCCGGGGCTCCACCTGATTACGGGCGTTTCCACCCACCAGAAACTCGCGAGCGAGAGGACCGCGGCCGTTGCGACCTGTATGAGCGTCAACACCTCGAACCCGAGCCGCGGTGCGTAGTGGCCGACAACCAGGATGTGGCTGGCAAAGCCAACCGCGCAGGCGAGAGTCAGCAGGTCGCCCTTCTCGACCCGCAAGGAGTCGATCCGCAGCGTCATCAGCGCCATGCCCGCGGCCGCGATGATCACGCCAAGTGCTTCGGACGGGTGTGGGGCTCTTCGCTGGATGATGGCGCCGAAAGCCGGCACCAGAACGATGGATAGACCGGTGATGAAGGCGGATTTCGACGGCGTCGTGTAGCGGAGGCCTACAGTCTGGAATACGTAACCGAAGAATAGGCAAACACCGGCGAGAACGCCGCCGGCGAGCAACTTCTTCGGTACCTCGAACTTACTGGGGAGGGGGCGAAAAACGATCCCGAGCGAGACGGTGGCAAGACTGAACCGCAACGCCAGAAACAGAAGCGTCGAGGAGTCCGTGAGCGCCTCTTTCACAACTACGAACGTCGAACCCCAGATAAGGGTTATGAAGGCGAGGGCGAGATCTGCGCGCCACGCGCGTTCCAGGCCTTTTTGAAGCACTCATTCATTATGGCCTGTCCGGGAGTTTGTACATCACGAACCGTATCAGGGCACGGCTTCAGCCGTGCCGTAGGTCGCCACCATCACAGGGCTTTATAATAGCCCCTGCTGCCTTTAGAGTTTTTCGGGCGCATCCACCAGACCAGCTTTCAGCGGGTTCAGTAAAATCGCACAGGCCGGGAGGTGACCCCACCCGTCTACGCGGCCGGAGCGCGGAGGAGCATCGCCAGAGTCAGCAGAACGCGCTTCAGTCCCAGGTCGCGGCCTTCCGGGTGGAACCACTCGCCCGGGGTATGTGCGCCGCCGC
This sequence comes from Acidobacteriota bacterium, assembly GCA_023436715.1. Lineage (GTDB taxonomy): Bacteria > Acidobacteriota > Terriglobia > Bryobacterales > Bryobacteraceae > Fen-330. The sequence continues at coordinate 2,211 of JAEZIJ010000012.1, read as the reverse complement.
CCTGGCCGCCCGCGCCAATCGAAACCGCGGGGATGCCAAGCGAGAGGGGAACGTTGGCATCGGTGGAAGCCAGGTCGATTCGCGCGCGAATGCCCAGGTGGGAATCCACGGCGCGGAGGCAGGTCAGGATCGCCGCATTTTCAGCGAGCTTTCCGCCCGGCCGCGAACCGATCTCCCTGATCTTCGCGGTGAGCTTGGCGCCGCTTGCGCGCCTGTTCTCTACATCGAGGGCACGCTCGACCGCCTCGGTCAGCGTAGCCGCCAATCCTTCGAGTGCATCGCCATCGTCGCAGCGCAGGTCTACTTTGGCGCGCGCCGTCGTGGGAATCGAGTTGACGCTGATGCCGCCCTCAATCGTCCCGAAGTTGAACGACACGCGCCGGGACCCGCCGTTGGCCTGCGAATCGGCGCAATGGTCCGTAAACCGGGAAATCGCGCGGCTGAGCGCGTGCACCGGATTGGCGGTGCCGTGGTCGCTCCAGCTATGCCCGCCCGGTCCGCTGAAGGCGACCTCGAAGCGGCGGCTTGCGAGAGCCTGGGAGGTAATGCGGTCGACCGCGGGCCCGTCGAGCACGAGATATGACGTGATTCGCGACGCAACCACGGATTGCCGGGCGAGGTAGCGCATCCCGCTCAGGTTGCCTTCGCCTTCCTCGCCGACGTTGGCAGCCAGCAGAAGCTCGCCGTTCGCATCCTCGAAGGGCGGTGAGAGCTTGACGGCCCGCGCGATGGCGAGCAGCGCCGCGAGACCTGCGCCGTTATCGGAAACACCGGGGCCACGGAACGTGCCGTCGGGATCGGCCGCGATGTCTTCCTTGTTGCGCGGGGCCAGGACGGTATCCAGGTGCGCAGTCAGGGCGACCAGCGGTCCGCCCCTGCCGGCGCCGAGCCTGGCCACGACGTTTCCGGCGGGATCGATCTCGGCCAGCCAACCAAGCGCGCGGAACTGCTCCGCCATCCACGCGGCGCGCTGCTGCTCCAGAAAAGTGGGAGCCGGGATGCGGCAGAGCGCGAGGTGCTGCTCATTGATCCACTGCTTCTCGCGGGTGAACCACTGAAGACACTCCCGCACCGCTCGCTTTTCGGCCAGCTCTCGAACCGGTATTGACATCGGGGGTTTGGTGCCAGCCGCCATCTGCTTCGAGTGTAACAGGTGAGGCCGGGCGGCCCTGTCAGCGTTGGCCGAACTTGAATTCAAAGTTGCCGTCGGGGGAAACGACTGAAATGGTCGCTTCACCCTTCGTGAGAGCCTCCAGTACGACGGCGGCTGCCTGGAGGCGATCCGGTTCGAGGGTGGCCAGGAGGCGATGCAGGTCAGGACGCCCCGCAGTCACGACGAGCCGGCGGGGCAGGCCGGCCGGTCCCGGTATCTCGGCTTGGCTCGCCGTCTGGTTGGCTGCGGCGCGCAGCGCCTCGAGCGTCATTCCGTGACGGCGCAGAGTCGCTTCGGCCACCGACCCTGCCTCCCGCATCATGCCCAGCATCAGGTGCTCCACGCCGATGTGCATGTGCCCGAGCCGCTCTGCCTCCTCCGCCGCGTACGCCAGCGCGCGCCTGGCCTGGTGACTCAAGGGCAGGTCCACAGACGTGGACACTGCGGGCAGCCTGGGCAGACGTTCGTCGTATTCCTTCCGAATCGCTTCCGGCGCATCGGGCGACTGAAACAAGGGCCGGTATACATCGGCGGACTCACGAAGCAGGCCCAGCAAGAGGTGCTCGGCCTCGATGTATTTGCTGCCGAACTGGCTGGCCTCGTACCGTGCAAAGAAAACGCTGCGGCGCGCGGCTTCGGTGTACCGTTCGAACATGGTGTCTCCCGGCGAATGTTCTACTCATCATAGTAGCGAATGGTCCGGCGCATTTCGTGCGCATCACGGGCCATATCCCGCGCGCGTAAACCGCTTGCTTGCGCGCGCGGCTCAGTAGGGATGAAAGGCCCGCCCGGGGAGCGGGCCGGGCATGTGGCCGGCACCCCGAGTAACGGTGGGCCATCGTAATCCCCATTCTGCTTGACGCGCAAACCGCTTGCTTACGCGCGCGCTCAGTAGCGATTCCGAGCCGCGACCGCGAGGGAGCGGTTTGGCGGAGGTCCGTACCGGGCACATGGGTAACAGATCAGACCGGGGACATAGGTAACACTTTCCAAAACCGACGTTGGCCTCCGAAACTGGGCAGATGCCCTGGAGAGAGAGGACGGCTTTGGAAGAGCGA
>JAEZIJ010000257.1 GCA_023436715.1 Acidobacteriota bacterium | reverse complement strand
GCGCGAAACCGAGCCGCGACCGCGAGGCAACGGTTGGGCACTCCACCCTTCCCGAGGCCCCGACCGTTGTCCTACTCTAGAGTGGTGAATCGTCTCGCTGCCCTTCTGGCTCTCTTGCTACCTTTGTCGCTTCGGGCGGCCGACGGGCCTACGGCGGAATTGGGCCGGCGGCTTGTCGATGCCAGGCTCGACCCCGAGGAATGCTATCAGGTCCGCGACCTGCGGTTCTCGAAAGAGGATCTGCGGGTTTACCTTACCGATGGTTACCTTATCTTCGGGAAACCGGTAGACGGCGCGCGCATCACGGCGGTCTTCAGCGCCGGCGGGGAAAGCGGCGACGCCGAAGTCCTGCTGATGCCGCCATCGCGCGCCGAACGCATGTCGCTTGCCTCGTTCGCGCAGGCGCCGAACCTCGGCGAGCACTTCCGCTCCGGCGTCCTCGTCTTTACGGACGAAACCTATGCCGAACTGATGAAGCAGATCCAGGCGGGCGGCACGCCGCGAAAGAGCGCGGAACGCGGCGCCCTGCTTGCGGAGGAATGGAACCCGGTCATCCGGAACTTCGCCTCAAGCTTTCAGATACGCCTGGTGAAGGACATGCTGGGCCAGAACAGGCGCCAGAACGGGTTCTTCTACATCGCCATCAGCGGCCGCAAGCTCGGCAATTTCGATATGCTCTACGACCCCCAGGCGCGCGAGCAGATCAGCGCCGGCCAGGTCGTCTTTCGCCAGGAGCGTTCGTATTTCGACATCTGGACGCGGTTCCAGGCGCGCTCCTTCCGAAACGGAACGCGCGCGCAGGCTGCACCGGACCTGGAGGTGGCGAGCTACCGCATCGATGCCACGCTCGAGCCAGACCTGCGGCTCAAAGTGGTCACGCAAGCCACGGTCACCCCGCGGGAGGACTCGCGCCGCGCGCTTGCGTTCGACATTTCTTCCTCGATGCGCGTTACCGAAGCGCGCATCAACGGAGAGCCTGCCGAGGTGTTCCAGCCTGCGTCCCTGCGCTCCGGCCTGATTCGAGGGGACCAGAACGACACCTTCCTGATTGTGCCGGCGAAGCCGGTGGAACCTGGCCGCGAGTACGAGGTGGAGTTCCGTCATGAGGGCGAGGTAATCACCGACGCGGGCAACGGGGTCTACTTTGTCGGCGCGCGCGGCTCCTGGTATCCGAACCGCTTCGCGCAGTTCTCCCGCTACGATCTGACCTTCCGGTACCCGAAGGAACTCGATCTGGTCGCGACGGGCAAGGCGGTGGAGGACAGCGTCTCCGGTCCCTGGCACATCACCCGGCACCGGACCGAGGCGCCCGTGCGCATGGCCGGTTTTAATCTGGGCAGCTATGAGCGGCAGGAAGTGAATCGCGGTGGCTACAGCATTGAGGTCTATGCCAACCGCAAAGTCGAGCCGGCGCTCCAGCCCAAGCGCCAGGTGATCGTCGTTCCGGCGACGCCCAGGTTTGGTCCGCCGGGAAACCAGCGCTGGACGGTGGACCTGGAGCCAGTTCCCCTCGACTATCCCGAGATCGATCCCGCCGCCCGCCTTCAACGCCTGGCACTCGAAATCGCCGGCGGCCTCGAATTCATGTCGTCGCACTTCGGGCCGCCGGTCCTGAAGTGGCTTACGATCTCGCCCATCCCCGGGACCTTCGGCCAGGGCTTCCCTGGCTTGATCTACCTGTCAACGCTTGCCTATCTTGACCCGAGCCAGCGCCCGGCGGCTATCAGGAACGAAATTCAGGAACTGTTCTATTCGGAAATCCTGCATGCTCACGAGATGGCGCACCAGTGGTGGGGCAATGTCGTTACTTCGGCCAGCTACGAAGACGATTGGATCATGGAATCGCTCGCCAACTACTCGGCGCTGCTGTATCTGGAAAAGCGCAAGGGCGGCCGCGCCGTGGACCTCGTGCTCGCGGACTACAAGAACCACCTCCTCCGGAAAACCGAGAACGGCGAACCGCTCGATTCGATTGGTCCCATCATCTGGGGGCCGAGACTCTCGAATTCACAGGCGCCGAACGCCTGGCGCATCATCACATACGAGAAGGGCTCGTGGATCATGCACATGCTCCGCAGGCGGATGGGCGATGAGCGCTTCCTGGCTATGCTGGGGCAGTTCCGGCGCCGGTACCAGCAACAATCGGTCAACAGCGACCAGTTCCGCCGCGCAATCGCCGATTCCCTGCCGCCGAACTTTCCCGACCAGGGCTTGGAGGCTTTCTTCGATCAGTGGGTATACGGCACGGGCATCCCTTCGCTGAAACTCTCCTACACAGTGCGTGGAAAAGCACCCGCCGTCCGGGTGGCCGGCACGATCACCCAAACCGATGTCAGCGAAGATTTCAGCACCTGGGCGCCCATTGAAATCCAGTTCGGCAAGGGCAAACCGATTGTGCAGTGGGTCAGGACTGCCAGTGAACCGGTTCCCTTCTCCGTGACGCTCAAGCAGGCGCCAAGCAAGGTAGTGCTCGACCCGAACAACAGCGTGCTGCGCCGGTGACCGGTGTGGCAC
>JAEZIJ010000114.1 GCA_023436715.1 Acidobacteriota bacterium | reverse complement strand
GCGCATCCCAAGCCTCCGGCCCGACCCACTGCTGTCTGGATCAACCCGCCGCCCGCCCGGGCGGCCAGCGAAGAGGAGCAACACTAATTTATGCGGGCAGGTGTCTCAAAGTCGTTGACAAGTTCCGGAGCGGGTCACTGCCTAAATCGGACCGAAGTGATGAAGAGCACGGGGAAAACAGGTGCCGGGGCCTTCCGTCGGTTTGCAATGCTCTCTGAGAACCCCGATTTTAGTATGCTTTAAATGTTTCTCTGGTCTTTGACAACAAAATGACCACAGCGAGTCCGTTTTCATGGGTCTCAAAACAGTTGGTACCGGATGGCGTTGGCTCGACACCTGTTTCTCCGAAACCAGTTCGTAACAGGGTTCGTCTTGGGGAGCCAGATTCCAACCGCGTCAATTTCCAGTACCCTTCGGTTGACGGCTTTCCTGCGCTCTTCTCCGACTCCGACCTCGACGGAAATCCTGCATTCTCACAACGGCTTGGCGCCTCTGCCACCGCCAGCGCCATTCTCTGGTTCGAGTGCTGAGAATGCGGGGGACGAGCGCAACCCTCTGGGTTTCGGCCGCACCCCGCGTTTTCTCCTTCCGGATTCTCAGATTCTCTGGTCAACAGGGGCGTTTGGTTAACGGGGTGTTGCGGTCGGGTCAGGCGAGTGGAACCCTTGTCCGGAGTTCAGTGAGGGCGCAACCACGCTATTACGGAAATCGCGGTTCGAACGCAGAACCTCTTGAAGGTGGCTTTTGTGCCGGTGGACGCCCCTTGGACCTCGATCACGAGAACTGTGGAACAAATCCGCACCGCCGTGAGGCGATCAACAGTGATTTTTGGTCCCGCATGCCGGGGAGAGCTGATCGTGGAGCGCCCAGACGCACTCGGTATCCAGCGGTCGTGTGCGATGAACCGGACATCGGGGTTACGGTGTTCCGCCACGGCTTCGACGGGAGCCACACCACAACCGCGCCAATATCGGGGGGCAGACATAACCATGATTCAGATGCAGCTTGCTCACCGGAGCTCCCGGCCGACTGAGCGCGATGATAGAATTCGGTTTTCGCCATGGACTACCGGACGCTCGAAACACTGCGGCGCGCGCATCCCGGTTGGCGCTTGCTCACTGCGGCCCATTCACCACTGATCGTCAGTTTCCTCTACAAGAGTTTCGTTCAGCCGAATTTTCGCACCCTGCCCGAACAGGACCTCGTGTCCAAGCTGTCCGATTATCTTTACGGCCTTCGAGAACGGTTCGGCGAAGAGACTTTTCCCAAAGCCGCGGATCAGTATCTTCAGGATTGGGCGTCGGATGATCACGGCTGGCTGAGAAAATATTACGTGCCGGCTAACGATGAGCCACACTATGACATCACACCAGCCGCCGAGAGGGCCATAGTTTGGCTGGAGAGCCTCGAGCAGCGGGAGTTTGTTGGTACCGAATCCCGCCTTCTTACCGTGTTTGCCCTGTTGCGCGAAATTGCCGAAAAAACTCAGCTCAATCCGAGCGCCCGCATCGCCGAGCTCGAAAAGCGCCAAGCCCAAATCGCTGCCGAGATCGAGCGGATCTCAAACGGACAAATTCCCTTGATGGAACCGACTCAGGTGAAAGAGCGATTCCTGCAGCTGGCCTCAACGGCTCGAGCCCTCCTGTCGGATTTCCGGCAAGTCGAGCAGAACTTCCGCACGCTGGATCGCTCCGTCCGGGAACGAATTGCCACCTGGGAAGGAGGCAAGGGCGCACTGCTCGAGGACATCTTAGGCCAGCGCGAGGCAATTGCCGACTCCGATCAGGGGAAGAGCTTCCGTGCGTTCTGGGATTTTCTGATGTCGCCAGCACGCCAGGAAGAGCTGTCGTGTTTGCTCCAGGCTGTCTTTAGCCTCGCACCCGTGAAGGAACTCGCTCCGGATCGTCGCATCCTGCGCATTCACTATGACTGGCTCGAAGCAGGTGAGGTCGCTCAGCGGACGGTTGCTCGCCTGTCCGAGGAGCTGCGCCGCTATCTGGACGATCAGGCCTGGCTCGAGAACCGGCGTATCATGCAATTGATCCGAGACATCGAGCAGTGCGCGATTGTGATTCGGAGCGAACCTCCGGCCGGTGTTTTCATGGAGTTGGATGAGCCGGCTCCCACTGTGAATCTCGCGATGGATCGACCTCTGTTTAGTCCCCCGTTTAAACCCAAACTCGCACAGGACACGGTGGCTGAAGGCGATCAGGGCGGCGACGCCGACTGCCTGTTTGAACAAGTTTATGTGGACAAGTCGCGCCTCAAGTCCTACATCCGGCGGGCGCTGCAAACGCGCGATCAGATATCTCTCGCGGACCTTTTGGAGGCCTGCCCGCTGCAGCAAGGCTTGGCTGAGCTGATCGCCTACCTATCCCTCGCGGCCGAAAGCCGCAGCGCAGTAATAGACGATCGTTCGAAGCAAACTCTTTCCTGGATGGATAGTGCGGGGATCGAGCGCCGGGCGACCCTGCCGCTGGTGATTTTCAGCCAGCGCGTGCAATCGGGAGCTGATTGCGGCAGCTTATGACCGCGACGGAAAAGAATGCGATGTCCGATAACCTATCCCAGGTCGTCGTCGCTCTGATGAAAGGCGTGACATATCGAGATGACGATCCGACACGCTGGCAATCTTTAGTCGAACTCCAGGCGCGTGTGCGCGAGTACATCGCCGTCATCGGCCTCGAGTTGATCCTCGACGAGGCCGAAGGCTATGCCTACCTGCGGCAACGCCCTTCTTCCGGCGGAGAGCCGGAATTGCCGCGGCTAGTGCCGCGTCGGCAGCTCGGGTACTCTGTGAGTCTCCTGCTTGCGCTGCTGCGCAAGAAACTCGCCGAATTTGATGCCATCAGTGGCGATACACGCCTCATTCTCGGCAAGGAGGACATTTTCGAACTCGTTCGCCTCTTCCTGAGGGAAAGCGCTAACGAAGCCCGGCAAGTTGAGCGCATTGATTCGGACGTTAAAAAGATCATTGACATGGGTTTCCTGCATCGCTTGCGCGGCCAAGAAGACAGGTTTGAGGTTCGCCGCATCCTCAAGACTTTCGTAGATGCCCAATGGCTCGGCGAGTTCAGTCAGAGGCTTGCGGAATACCGCGATTGCGCCCGCGCTGACGCCGGCGGAGAAGAGAGGCCCGGTGACGAACGCTGAGTTCCTGACGTTCGAACCGGGTCCGCTAGACGTGGGCCGCGCCAACAGGCACGCGGGCTTTCGACTCGACCGCTTTGAAGTGTTGAACTGGGGCACTTTCCATAAGCACGTTTGGGGCTTGACCCTGAGCGGTGCAAACGCTCTGCTCACTGGCGAGATCGGCTCCGGAAAATCGACCTTCGTCGATGCGATCGCAACCCTCCTCGTTCCATACCAGAAGCTCACGTACAACAAGGCCGCAGGCGCCGATGCGCGCGAGCGCAGCCCGCGATCGTACTTTTTCGGATATTTCAAATCGGAGCGCGGAGACTCCGGCTCCTCTACTAGGCCCGTAGCGCTGCGAGATCAGAACAGCTACTCGGTAATCCTTGGCAGGTTCTCGAATCAAGAGCTTGACCAGTGCGTTACGCTTGCCCAGGTATTCTGGATCAAGGATGTGCAAGGGCAACCGGCTCGCTTTTATGTGATCTCGGACGGGCCGCTCTCAGTCGCCGAGGATTTCGCTGGGTTCGGCGATGATATCCACAGCCTCCGCCGACGCTTGCGCGCGACTGTGGGTGCCGAGATATACGACAGCTTCCCACCGTATGGCGCCGCTTATCGGCACCGCTTCGGCATTGAAAACGAGCAAGCGATGGACTTGTTCAACCAGACCGTCTCAATGAAGGCGGTCGGCAATCTGACGGACTTCGTCCGCGACCACATGCTGGAGCCGTTCCCGGTGGAAGCCCGCATAGCCGCACTGATGAGTCACTTCGACGACCTCACCCGTGCGCACGAGGCCGTGCTCAGGGCGAAGGATCAGATCGGGCGGCTCACGCCGCTGATTTCGGATTGCGATGAGTGGTCCGCAGCGGTTGCCCGAGTCGAGCAACTGCGTGGCGGCCGCGACGCCTTGCGTGCTTGGTTCGCCTCCCGCAAGCGGGTGCTCCTGCAGAAACGCTCCAGCCAGCTTGATGCCGAAATCGACAAGCACACAGCACGCATGGATCGGCTGGCCGAAACGCTAGACAGCGAGCGCCGCGAGCGCGACGACATCAAGGAGGCGATCGCGCGAAATGGAGGCGAGCGCATCGAAAGAATTAAGCGCGAGATTGCCCTGAATCAGACTGAGAAAGAGAGGCGCATGCGGCGCGCTGAGTCCTACAGCAAACTGGCGCGTGCAGTCGACCTCCGATCACCCAGCGACGAAGAAGCGTTCGCCTCGAACCAGCGCGTTATTCGCGAAAAACAGAGCTTGGCGGAAACGGCTCAGGCTGATATCCAAAATTCCCTAACCGAAGCGACTGTGGCATTGCGGAGCTTGCGGGATCAACACGACGAGTTGGATGCCGAGTTGCGGTCCCTTCACAACCGTCGCTCCAACATACCCCGGGGAATGCTCGAACTTCGGGAAGGGCTGTGCCAGGCAACGGGTCTAAAGCCCCAAACGTTACCCTTTGCGGGCGAATTGGTGCAGGTCCGGTCCGAACAGAACGATTGGGAGGGCGCCATCGAGCGCGTGCTACACAATTTCGCTCTTTCACTCCTGGTACATGACGCGCACTACTCGACGGTTGCGGACTGGGTTGACCGAACGCATCTCGGCGGCCGATTGGTATATTTCCGCGTCCGCGAACAAAAGCCGGCTCCCGATTCCGACATGCCGCCGGCTTCGCTCGTTCGCAAGATCGAGATCAAGGCGGACTCGCCCTTCTACATCTGGTTGGAGGCCGAGTTGCTGCGGCGGTTCAGCTACATCTGCTGTAATTCGCTCGATCAGTTCCGGAGGGAGCCCAAAGCGATAACTCGCGCGGGGCAAATAAAGGGGGGTGGCGAGCGCCACGAGAAGGACGACCGCTACCGCATCGACGACCGCTCACGTTTCGTGCTCGGCTGGACGAACGAAAACAAAATTGCCGTCCTTAAGAAGCGGGCGTATGAACTCGAGAACCGGCTGAAATTAGGCAGTGACGAGGTGCAGAACCTGGCCAATCTCAGCAAGGATCTACGGGATCGCGTCGGGAATTTGAAGCAGCTTGCCATGTTTGATAGTTTCCGCGACCTTGCGTGGCAGCCGCTGGCAGCGGAGATCGAGAGGCTCGAACGGGAGCGCGAAGCGCTGGAGCGGGAATCGGATACTCTGCGCACTCTTGAGCGGCAGTTGTCTGAACTTGAAGCCAAACTGAAAACCACCGTGGACCGCTCGGACAGGGAGCGGGACGAGAAAACCCGCGCGGAAGAAAGGCGGGAGCAGTGTCTCAAGCAGCTCGCCGAGTGCGAAGCCCTGCTTTCCGCCGCTCCGGAGAGCTCAAGTAGCTATTTCGATTTACTCGGAAAACTGAGTACCGAACTTTTCGGCGAGTACAACCTCACGATTGAATCCTGCGATAGCCGCGAAAAGGATTTTCGCGAATCGGTGCAAGCAAGGATTGATGCGGAAGATAAGAAGCTAGCGAGGCTTCGCGAGCGGATAGTTTCGGCAATGCAGTCATACCGCAACGCATACCCACTCGAAACCCAGGAGGTGGACGCGAGCGTTGATGCGGCCACGGAGTACCGGGAGATGTTGAACGCACTCCGGTCCGACGACCTCCCGCGGTTTGAGGCCCGATTCAAGCAGCTCCTCAATGAGAACACTATCCGCGAGGTGGCCAATTTCCAGTCGCAGCTCAACCGCGAGCGGGAGACCATTCGCGAGCGGATCGACACCATCAACGAATCCTTGCGCCAGATCGACTACAACCCGGGGCGGTATATCACGGTGGAAGCCGAACCTACGACCGACGTCGAGGTCCGCGACTTCCAGCACGATCTTCGTGCGTGCACTGAGGGCTCGCTGACCGGATCGGAAGACGAAGAGTATTCCGAGGCAAAATTCCTCGAGGTGAAGCGAATCATCGAGCGCTTTCGTGGACGCGATGGGACCGTGGAACACGACCGTCGATGGACGCGCAAAGTTGCTGACGTGCGTCAGTGGTTCACTTTTTCAGCTTCCGAGCGCTGGCGGGAGGACGATAGCGAGTTCGAGCACTACACGGATTCCGGCGGCAAGTCCGGCGGCCAGAAGGAAAAGCTGGCCTACACCGTCCTCGCTGCTAGCCTTGCATATCAGTTCGGACTGGATCGGAGCGGAACGAACTCGCGATCCTTCCGTTTTGTAACAATCGATGAGGCATTCGGGCGCGGATCGGACGAGTCGGCCCGGTACGGACTCGAGCTCTTCAGGCGCCTGGACCTTCAACTTCTTATCGTCACGCCGATGCAGAAGATCCATATTATCGAGCCGCATGTATCGAGCGTGGGCTTTGTGCACACGGATGACGGAAGAATTTCAATGCTTAGAAATCTGACGATTGAGGAGTATCGGGCCGAGCGCGAGGCGCGGGGCCTTTGATCAATGGAGTGGACAACGGCGGCGGACATCAAACGACAGCTTCAGCGCTGTTGGTCCAGTGGACGATTGCTGGCAGCCCCGCTCCGCGGCGAAAACCTTTTCCCGCTTTCGTTGGCCGTGCGGCGGCCCGACCCGAAATCGCTTTCCGAGCGCTTTGATGACGTCCGCAATTGGATCAAGGAACTGGAGAATGCGAGCAGATCCACCCGCGGATTCGGCTATGAGATCGAGTGGATGGAAATCAATCATCGGCTCCTGGGCCGTAATCGCGTTCCCGTGCGGATTGTGGTGCCGGCGGAGAATGATGCCCTTAAATTGATTAATATGGAGCGCGAAGCCGGGCGCTTCAGATTCCTGCTCGCAGAAACTCGGAAGAGCTGCCCTGAGTTGGTCGGATGGATCGCCCGCAAGCCAATCGTCGCAATCGAAAATGCCGGAGACTGGGAAGGCGTGCTGGCGGTTCTGAACTGGTTTCGCAGCCATCCGCGGTGCGGTTTATATATTCGCGAGCTTGACATCCCAGGTGTCGATACGAAGTTCATCGAGACTCGTCGAGGCCTGATATCTGAGCTGCTGGACGAAATGCTTCCACAGGAGGCGATTGATTGGCAAGCGAGGGGGGCCGGGGCCTTCGAGCAACGGTATGGCCTGAAGTCGAAGCCTCCTCTGATTCGCCTCCGGTTGCTGGATTCCCGTCTCTACATCCTGGGCCTGTCCGACCTGACGGTTCCAATGGACGAGTGTACTCGCCTGAATCTGCCCGTCAAGCGAGTTTTCGTCACCGAAAACGAAATCAATGGCCTAGCCTTCCCCAGTGTCCCGGATAGCCTGATCATATTCGGGCTCGGCTACCGCGTAGAACGTCTCGCCGCCATTGGATGGCTCCGGTATCAGCCGTTACATTACTGGGGTGATATCGACACACACGGATTCGCGATTCTCGACCGCGTGCGCGCCGCCTTCCCGCATGTCGAGTCTTTCCTGATGGACCGTGAAACCCTCCTGAACCACCGGCGGCTATGGGTGCACGAACAGGAGTATCACGATCGCGAACTCTCGCATCTTACGCCTTCGGAGAAGACTCTGTACGACGATCTCAGGTACTGCCGTTTGGGCGAAAATCTCAGACTCGAACAGGAACGCATCCCGTATGGCTGGCTTATGCGAGCGTTGCGAACAGTGCTGACCTGAATCGCCGACTGATCAGGTCGAGCGCTGCGCCGCTGGAAGTATCAATTCCGCGGTTCCGGGTTGTGCGTGCCACATCACCTACCCTGGCTACGAGGCGTCCAGTCGGTTTCCTGACCAGATCCGATCGAGTCTATTTCGCCAACCAACCAGGCCCAAGCAGATTGGCTGCAAGGCCCACGCCAACCGCACTGCTATGAAGGCCCTGTCAAGCCCCGCCTGCCTGCCGGTGGACGTCCGGGGCGTCAATTGGGATAAACTCCCTCTTTTCCGAATGAAATCCGATGGCGGGCAGCACCGAGTGCGTATTCCAACGATGTCGATCACTCATTCCGATCTGATGCCGATCAGAGCGGAGCGAAGCGACGCAGGGCTCTCTCAGTGTGAAACACTGATCGGCATCCGTCAACACTTTTGCCACTTCTGCTGACGAATGCTGGGGTCTTCTACTCCTTCCACCACCGTATGTTTTTGGGCGCTAATGGAAGGAGCCCGTAGGGCGACTGGAGTTAGCGCCCAAAAACATTTCGCCGCCCGCCGCCTACTCGCCATCTTTGTTGCCTCGTCCTCCC
>JAEZIJ010000134.1 GCA_023436715.1 Acidobacteriota bacterium | reverse complement strand
TGTCTCGAATTTCTCCGACTTCGTGACCCTCTCCGCCTCGGCCGCGAAGCCCGAGAAATTCGTCCCCCACCTCAGCTCTGCCGTGCTTTATGCCGCGAACTGATTGCAAAAGGGCCAAAGTCCAGGGACAGGCCTCCTGGCCTGTCCCACCGGCTCCACCCTGCGCGTCCTGTGCGTATTCCCATGAAAACGAAAGGCTTCCTCTAGCATTCAGAGTTTAAACTCCTTTTGCTTTAGATTCCTACATTAATCTGCTTGGCAGTAGTACTTACCGTGAGTATAATCGCAGGTGGAAGTTTCTTAATCTACGGCTCCGCACGGTCATTTACGAAGTCGCCAGGACGTGATCTACGCCGAGGAGGTTCATGGTGAGTGACAGAGAAGTCGTTGTCGCCAGCGCGGTGCGAACGGCGATTGGCAAGTATGGTGGTTCGCTGAAGGACAAACCCCCGACCGAACTGGGGGCGATCGCCATCCGGGAAGCCGTCAGGCGGGCCGGCATCGAACCGAGAGAGGTGGGGCACGTCACGATGGGCAACGTCATCCACACCGACACACGCGACATGTACGTATCCCGCGTCGCAGCGGTGGACGCCGGGATCCCGGTAGAGACACCGGCACTTACGGTGAATCGCCTCTGCGGGAGTGGGATGCAGGCAATCGTGTCGGCCGCCCAGATGATCATGCTCGGGGATGCCGGCATAGCCGTAGCCGGCGGAGCCGAGTCCATGAGCCGCGGCCAGTACTGGCTCCCGGCACTTCGCTGGGGCCAGCGGATGAGCGACGGTGCGGCGATCGATGCCGTGGTGGGGGCTTTGACCGATCCGTTCGGCAATGTCCACATGGGAGTGACGGCGGAAAACGTAGCGAAAAAGTTCAACATCGGCCGGAAGGACCAGGACGCATTCGCCGTCGAGAGCAACCGGCGTGCGGTCGAGGCGATCAAGCATTGCCGGTTCGAAGAACAGATCGTCCCCATTGAGCTCAAGAGCAAAGCCGGGACCACCGTCTTCAACACGGACGAGCACCCGCGCGCCGACGCCACGATGGAGAACCTGGCGAAGCTGAGGCCGGCTTTCGACAAGAACGGTACAGTCACGGCAGGCAACGCCTCGGGGTTGAACGACGGGGCTGCCGCGCTGGTCTTAATGGACAGCAAGGCGGCTGCGGAACGAGGGCTGAAGCCGATGGCCCGGCTGGTGGGATACGCGTTCGCGGGCGTCGATCCTCAACTCATGGGAATCGGGCCGGTGCCCGCGGTGCGGAATCTCCTGGGCAAGACCGGGATCAGACTGGACGACATTTCGGTGATCGAGGCCAACGAGGCCTTTGCGGCACAGGCTCTGGCGGTGATGCGCGAACTTCGACTGCCGGAAGACCGCACGAATCCGAACGGCGGCGCGATCGCGCTCGGCCATCCAATCGGAGCGACAGGCGCCCTTCTTACTGTGAAGGCGCTCTACGAACTGCACCGGACCGGAGGCCGCTACGCGCTCGTGACCATGTGCATCGGCGGGGGCCAGGGCATCGCCGCGATGTTTGAGGGGCTCAGGAACTGAGAAGGGGAAGGACCGGGATGAACAACAAGGAGAGGAGTATGAATTCTGGGAGCAAGGCCAGCGCGGGAAACCTGCGGGGAAAGGTCGCCCTCGTTACCGGCGCTTCGCGCGGAATCGGACGGGCGATCGCCCTGGAACTGGCTCGCCGCGGCGCGGCAGTGGCGCTGAACTACCGCGTCAGCAAGGACGAGGCAGAATCGCTCGCTAAACAGATTACGGAAATGGGGTCGGATGCACTGCTGGTGCAGGGCGACGTCGCCAAAAAAACGGAAGCTCGCGAAGCTGTTCGCAAGGTTCTTGACCACTGGGGCAGGATCGACATTCTTGTGAACAACGCCGGAATCACGCGCGACAAATCGCTTCGGAAGATGGCGGACGACGACTGGGCGGACATCATCAACGTCAACGTGAACGGAACGTACAACTGCACGAACGCGGCGCTGCCGTCGATGATGGACCAGAAATTCGGCCGCATTATCAATATCAGTTCGCTGGTAGGCCAGGCCGGTAGGTTCGGTCACGCAGCGGAGCCGGCCGGCAAGGCCAGCGTTGCCTCATTCACCAAGGCGCTTGCGCTTGAGATGGCGCGATACAACATCACGGCGAACACGGTCGCGCCGGGCTTCACCTCGACCGAGATGCTGGAAAAGATTCCGGCCAACATCCTCGACCAGATCAAGGAGCGAATCCCTCTGGGCCGGTTCGCCATGCCCGAGGATGTGGCCAAGGCAGTGGTATTCCTTGCTGCGGACGGCGACTATATCACCGGGCAGCAACTCAGCGTCAATGGCGGCATTTACATGGGTTGACGCAGCGTTTGCGGCAGTCTGGACTGATTGTCTCTCCGGCGGCGATCGGGACCTGTTCCCGGTCGCCATTTTTTTGCTAAGCCCTTCCCTTGCAGGTTCATTCCTCACGGGAGCGTATTCTGCAATTCACACATTCAGTTTTAATATATTAAGCCAATTAAGACTTTTTCATTGTACGTTATACTCCTGAGCAGAGGAACAACCCATGGCTGGTGCAGCGATCGGACTCAAAAACTATCAGATAACCGAAGAAGATGCGGACGGCATCGTCCTGAAGTTCCGCTACCTTCCACTTGCGAGACTTTCGGCGTGCGATCCGAATCAGGATCAGCGTCTGGTGCAAATGATATACATCCAGACCTTGATTGACGAGGACTGCGAGTAACCGTTCCGCGCCGGGTCATGGTTGGGCAGGCCTTGATCCGGCGGTGGCGGCCCCGGAAACATGCGCGCTCCGCGAGGCGGCTGTTGCGCTGCGGGGTGCGCACCGGGGGCGTGCCGGCGCGGCAAAACACGCGGCCGCTTACCGGCGCATGCCGGATTGGATCTGGAGCGCGGCTTCGATATGGGCCAGCACCGCCGCGGCCGAGCGCGCCAGCGCGTCGGTACCGCTCGCCACCACGTCCGCATGCGCGCGCGATGGCAGCACGTAGCGCGACGCCATGGGACGAACCGTGGTGGCGTACTGGAGCAGAACCGATTCCTCGGACCGCCCGCGTTCGCGCACGTCGCGCTCCAGCCGGCGTTCAAAGCACACCTGGTCTTCCGTTGCGACGAAGACCTTCGTCCCGAACAGGTCCCGGATGTCCTTCCAGTAAAGCGCGAATAAACCTTCGACGATGACGAATTCCCGCGGACGCAAGCGGTGCGTTTTCTCCTCACGGGCGTGCCGCGCAAAATCATAGACCGGCATTTCGACCTGGCGGCCCGCCGCGATCAGGTTCAGGTGCCGAGCCAGTAAGTCGTGATCGATCATTTCGGGCGAGTCGAAATTCGAGAGCGCCCGCTCTTCAAACGGCAGTTCAGGGAGGTCGCGATAGTAGGAATCGATGGAGACGATTTGCGCCGGCAGCATGGCGGCAAGCCGGCGGGAGAGTTCTGTCTTGCCCGAACCCGACGGTCCGGCTATTCCGACCAGGTAGGGTTTGGGCGCGCGCTGCAGGTCCCGCATGTCTGAAACAGCATAGCTCAAATCAGAGTGAATCAGAGCGCGGTCTCTACGACTCAGAAGGAAATTTGGTGCGGATGAAGGGACTTGAACCCCCACTCCCTTGCGGGAACATGGACCTGAACCATGCGCGTCTGCCAATTCCGCCACATCCGCACGTGTTGGATGGCTAAGACTTATTCTCCAAGACTTCGCCTCTGGTGTCAAATCGCTCGCCAGTCGCTCGGTGACCCGGGGCGTCGCCAGGACCCCGCTATTGCCGCTCAGGACAGCGTTCCGATATGATTGAAGCACAAGGTTAAAAATTACTCATTCGGGCGCACCCGATCTGGGAGGGTTCCGCTTGAGACAAGTCCTGCGGAAGGGGCTCAAGGACATCGTCGTCGAAGAGGTGCCGGATCCCGTCATCCGGCCGCAGCACGTCCTCATCCGGCCGGCCTATTCGCTCATCAGCAGCGGGACGGAGATGGCTAGCATCCATCAGGAAGGCGTGCTGAGGGAAGTCGCCGGGAACCCATCCCATCTCGAAAAAATCTGGCGCGTGATGAAGGTCGCGGGACCTGCGCGCACGCTTTCCGAGGTCAGGGCAAAGTTTAGCGAGTTCGCCGAACTGGGATACTCGGGCGCGGGCGTGCTCGTTGGGAAGGACCCGATGATCACGGAGTTGAACACGGGCGAGATGGTCGCCTACGGAGGGGAATACACCGGACATTCGGAGACCGTTTGCGCGGGGCGGAACCTCGTAGTAAAGCTTCCGCCGGAAGTTCCGTGCGAGCACGGCTGCTTCACCACCCTGGGCAGCATCGCCATGAACGCGGCGCGGATCGCCTCGATCGGCGTGGGCGACGTGGTGGCCGTGATCGGCCTCGGGCTGGTCGGCCAGCTTGTGGCGCAGCTTGTGCGCGTGCAGGGCGGCATCGTCGCCGGCGTGGACCTCAAGCCGGACCGCGCGGCGCTCGCACGGAAACTCGGTGCGGACTACGCTTTCGAAGCCGCGGCGGCAACTGAATCCGTACGTTCCATTACCGGCGGCCGCGGCGCGGATTGCGTCATCGTAGCGGCGGCGGCGAAGTCCGACGGCCCTGCGCGCCAGGCGCTGGAACTGTGCCGCGACCGCGGGCGCATCGTGGTGGTCGGCGCCGTCAACCTGAACTTCCCGTGGAGCGAGATGTACATGAAGGAAATCCAGCTCTTCATGTCGCGCGCATACGGGCCGGGCAGCTATGACCCGGAGTACGAAAAGCAGGGCAGGGACTACCCGATCTCCTATGTGCGCTGGACCGAGCGGCGCAACATGGAGGAGTTCGTACGGCTGGCCGCGGCTTCGCGCATACAACTCGAGCCGCTGATCACGCACCGGTTCCCGCTCGAACAGGCGGCCAAGGCCTATGGCACGCTGTTCGACCCCGGCTCGGCCGCTCTGGCGGTCCTGCTGCGCTACCCGGCGGCGGAAGCGGCGGCACCGGAGACTTCGTTCGTGAGCCGGCGCAAGGTCGAGATCGGCACCACCGCGCCGCCCGACCGCGTAAAGGTCGCGCTGGCCGGCGCGGGCAACCTGGCGCGCTGGGCGCATCTACCCAACCTGAAGAAGATTCCGTACGCTTCGCTGCACGCGGTGTACTCGGAGAGCGGTGCGCGAGGCAAGAGCTACGGCGTGCGGTTTCAGGCCGCGTACTGCACATCTGAATACGAAACCGTCCTCTCCGACCCCGCTGTCCACGCGGTCGTCATCGCCAGCCGGAACCAGCATCACGCGAAGCAGGCAGCCGCGGCGCTGCGTGCGGGCAAACACGTCTTTGTCGAGAAGCCGATGGCACTGACGGAAGACGAGTGCCGTACGGTGAGCCGCGCAGCCGCGGACAGCGGCAAACAACTCACGGTAGGTTTCAACCGGCGCTTTGCCCCGTATTACCAGGAGCTGAAGCGAGCGCTCTCCAAGCGCCCCGGCCCCGCGGTGATTCAGTGCCGCATCAACTCGCCCGGCATCTCGGGCTCGTACTGGATGGCGGACCCTCTGATTGGCGGCGCGATTCTCGGCGAGGCGTGCCATTTCGTGGACCTCATGTACTGGCTGCTCGAATCCGAGCCGGTGGAAGTAGCGGCATTCAGCCTCCCCTCGGGAAAACCGGAGCCGGTTGGCGCGAACAACCTGGCGGCGAGCTTCCGTTTCGCCGACGGATCTGTCGGCAACCTGACCTACTGCACGGTAGGCAGCCAGACCTCAGGGGGCGAGCGCGTCGAAGTTTTCGCGGAGGGCCTGGGCGCCTGGACGGAAAACTTCAAGAAGCTGGCGGTCTACGGCAAACTCGCAAGGACGCGTTCGCGGTTCTGGGCGGAGAAAGGATACGCGGCGCAACTGGAAGCGTTCATCAACGGCATCCGGAGAGGAAGGGAGCCGGAAGTCACGGTACGCGACGGCGTTCGCGCGACCGTGGGATGCCTGAGGATGCTGGAGGCGGCGCGAACGCAGCGGGTTGTCCTGATCGACATCGAAAGCGCAATGGGCGTGAGCGCGACGGCATGAGGGTGGTACTCCTGGGTCCGTACCCGCCGCCGCACGGCGGAGTGCAGACCAACCTGGTGGCGATCCGCGATCTGCTCATCGCGCGCGGAGGCGAGTGCGCGGTGATCAACCTCCACCGTTTCCGCACGGGCCGGGGCGAGGCGGTATTCCACCCGAAAGGCGCGTTCGAAACACTCTGGTTGCTGCTTCGCCTTCGCCCGGATGTGATCCACCTGCATATCGGCGGCGACCTGACGCCGAGGCTGCTCGCGCTAAGCCTCGCTTGTTGTGCGATGCCGCGGAGCAAGGCGGTGCTTACGTTCCACTCAGGGGGTTACCCGTCCTCGACCGCCGGCCGCGGCGCGCGCCCTTGGACGCTGCGCGGCTTCGTCTTCCGGCGTTTCGACCGGATTATCGCCGTAAACCCCGAGATCGCGAAGATGTTCGCGCGCTTCGGCGTTCCGCGCGAGCGCGTTCGGATGATCGCTCCGCACACGCTGCCGGCCGCACCGCCGCCGAACGAGATGCCCGAGCGCCTGCGCGAGTTTTGCGACGAACACGACCCGGTGCTGCTGAGCGTAGGGCTGCTCGAACCCGAATACGACCTGCCGCTCCAGATCGAGGCGCTGGGAACGATCCGCAAGCAGTTTCCCGACGCCGGGCTGGTGCTGATCGGCGCCGGCAGCCTCGAAGCGGAACTCCGGCGACGGATCGCGGCGCAACCCTGGAGCGGGCACATCCTTCTGTGCGGGGATGTCCCGCACCGGGGAACTCTCGCCGCGATCGCCGCGGCGGATGCGCTGCTGCGCACCACGCTCTACGACGGCGATTCGGTATCCGTGCGCGAAGCGCTGCACCTGGGGACGCCGGTGATCGCAACCGATAACGGCATGCGTCCGCAGGGTGTGCGGCTGATTCCGTCCGCGGACTCCGCCGCGTTGTGCCGGGCCGTGAGTGAATGCCTGGAACACGGCAGACCGCGAGGAGAAGGAGTGCCCCCGGATTCATTCACGGAAAACGTGGAGGCCGTATACCAGCTTTATCGGGAGCTGACGCAATGAGCCTGGACTTGATACGCAACCGCATCATTTTTGTTGCTCTCGTTGTGGCTACCTACGTGAGCGTAACCGTGGCCGCCGCGGTGACGCAAAGGCCGCGCACCGACGAGGGCTACTTCGCCAGCCCCGCACTGAACCTCATCACCAACGGCTCCATGGGCACTCCGATTCTGGACGATGGGGATTACATGAAAGGCGTCCACGAGCACACGTACTGGATGCCGCCGCTGCACATGCTCGCGCAGGCCGCGTGGTACGAGGTGTTCGGTTTCAGCCTGACTGCGATGCGCCTGCTCTCGATGGCGTTCGGCCTTTTGCTGCTCGCGGCGTGCTACATGGTGATGAAGGCCGTCTCGCGCGACGAGACTGTTGCGCTCCTCACGGCCGGAGTGGTGGCGGTGGATTACAACGTCCTGCTGTGCGCAGGTTCCGGGCGCATGGATGTGATGAGCGCGGCGCTCGGCTTTTCCGGGCTGGCGGCGTACCTGGCATTGCGGGAGCGGCGGTTCTGGGCGGCGATGCTGGCGGGCAACGCGCTGGTCTGCGCGGCCGGACTCACGCACCCCGTCGGCGGCTACCTGTCGTTTGCCGGCATCGCGTTCCTGATGCTTTACTACGACCGGCGGCGGCTGCGCCCGGCTGCACTCGCTCTCGCGGCGGCCCCGTACCTGGTTGGTGCCGCGGGCTGGGGATGGTACATCATGCAGGACCCCGCGGGCTTCGCGTCGCAGTTCGGCACGAATGCCAAAATGGACAACCGCCTGGGCGGTTTGACGGCGCCTCTGATCGGCATCTACCGCGAGATCACGAGCAGATACTTCGTGGCCTTCGGACTCGGTCCGCATTCGGAGGGCAACTACGGACCGATCTGGTTGAAGTCGATTGTGCTCGTGATCTACTTCGCGGGTGTAATGGGCGCAGTTTCGAGCAGGGAGATTCGAAGCAACAAAGGGTCCCGCGCGCTGATGTACCTGCTGGGCATTTACTTTCTGCTGCTCTCGATTCTGGATGCGCAGAAGGCGTATTACTACCTGCCGCATGTCGTTCCGTTCTTCGCCGCGCTGCTTGTCCTGTGGCTGCGGCTCGGCGTCGTGAAGCGAAGGCTGCCCGCGTGGTTCGCGGCCGGCGTAGCCGTATTGCTGGTGACGATAGGAGCGGGTGGGACGGCCTTTCGCTGCCGCATCGATACATACACGAGCAGTTACGCGCCGGTGGTTCAATTCCTGCGGCAGACGATGAAGCCGGATTCGACAGTCATCGGCGCAGCGAGCCTGGGATTCGGGCTCGGGTTCCCGCCAACTCTGATGGATGACGCGCGGCTAGGATATTTGAGCGGCCGGACTCCGGATTACATCGCAGTGAGCGCGGAATACGATCTGGTGTTCGCCGATTACCGCCGGCGTGAGCCTGAGTTCTACCGCTTCATCCAGAACCGCCTGACGGATGAGTATCGGCTGTTGTACGACCAGGCGGGGTGGCGGGTGTACCAGCGACGTGGCGCGCCAGGAACGTCAGCCGCAATCCGAGCGATTCCTCCAGATTACTTTGGCGCTTGTGCGAGGGCGTCTTCCAACGCTTTCTTCAGCACGGCGTTCTTGGGATCGCGCCGCACGGCTTCGCGCAATTCCGCGATGCCTTCGGTCCAGTGGCCCAGACGCAGGAGTGCAACTGCAAAATTGGTGCGAATCCCGACGTGTTCGGGATCGAGCTTCACAGCCTCGCGGTACTTTTCGAGCGCCTGCTTAAGATCGCCGGCCTTTTCGAGCGCGGCCCCTTCGTTGTTCAGGCGCAGCGCCGTGAAGGCGGCCTGGCTCTCTCGATCGATCTCGCGCAGCACTTCAGCGAGCTTCTCCTTGATCTGTCTCGCCCGCTCCAACTGGCCGTCCTGCCGCAGCGCGATCTGCAGACTGTAAAGCGTGGACTGGTCTTTCGGATTCCGGCGGTAAGCCTCTTCCAGGTGCAGCACGGCCTCGCGGGCATTGCCCTGCCGCAGATACTCGGCTCCGAGGCGGTACCGCGCGACGGCATTTTCCGGATTGAGTTCCACGGCGCGCTGAAAGGCCGCGAATGCGCCCGCGTCGTCCAGCAGGGCCTTGCGCGCCTGGCCTAGATCCGACCATGCCTCGAAGAAATCCGGCCGCAGTGCCACGGCGTCCTTCAGTTCGGCAGCGGCCTTCTCGTTCTCATCGTGCTCCGTGTAGATCTTGGCGCGCAGGTATTTGGGAAATGCAACCTCGGGGTCTTTTCCGAGAAGCTTGATTGCGCGATCGAGATGCTCCGCGGCTGCGGCGGATTCGCCCGCCTGCACCAGAATCAGCCCGAGGCTCACGCGCGCGGGGGCAAAGTCGGGGTTGATCGCAACCGTCTTCTCAAACTCCTTGCGCGCCGCTTCTGCTTCTCCGGAACCGCTCAGCGCCTCGCCAAGCGCGTTATGCGCGTCGGCCGAGCGCGGTCTGAGGCGGACAGCTTCAGAGAGATGCGCGAGGGCGTCCGCGTGTTTTCCATCCTCCGCCAGTATGCTTCCGAGCAGCAGCCGTGCATCGGCATCGCGGGGATTCGCCTTGATGATCTGCTGGAGCAGTTGGACCGCCCGGCCCCGCTCGCCCCTTGCAAGCAGGTCCCACGCATCTTCAACGGGCGGCCTCTGCGCGAGCGCCAAGCCCGCGAAAGCGAGCGCGGCGAAGTATCGCACGAAGCTGTGCACGTTCGGCATGTTACTTGAACTTCTGCGTGCCCGTGATTCCGGAACCTTCCTTCACGAAGATGAGCTGATCGGCCGCCACACGCGCCAGTTTCTCAACCAACCCCAGCGGCCACCGGATCTCGACATCCACCGTAGCCGCGGCGCCCAGGCCGAAGTGCAGCCGGCTGTCGTTCACGGAAAGATACGACGACTGGCTCAGCACCTCCTGCGCCTGCACCTTACCGCCGTAGCGCACCGTGACCCGCGCGCCGATCGCGCTTCGATTCGACTTCACACCTTGCAGCTTGATCTTGATCCAGTGGTGGCCGCCGCTAACGTCGTTCCGCAGCAGCGACGGCGGCTCATTCTGGTTCACGATGAGGATGTCAACGTCGCCATCGTTGTCAAAATCGCCGAAAGCGCACCCGCGGCTGGGGTGCGGCGCCTCGACGCCCGGGCCTGCCTCCGCGAGCAACTCCTCGAAGCGCCCGTTTCCGAGATTGCGGAAGACGATGCGCGGCGTCTTGTAAGCGATCTGAGGAAACTTCTTCTCCACCTCGGGGTAGATATTGCCGGTCACCCAGAATATGTCCGGATTGCCGTCGTTATCGAGGTCCGCGATGCCGGTGCCCCAGCTCACGAAACGCGTCTCCACCGCGAGCCCCGACTTGATCGTCATATCCCGGAAGTTGCCTTTGCCGTCGTTCTGATAGAGGACGGGCGTATCCTCCCGGAAGTGCATCTTGATGATATCGAGGCTGCCGTCGAGATTGAAGTCGCCGATACCGAGGCCCATGCCGGCCTGCTCCATGCCGTCTTCGCTGAGCGCGACGCCCCTCTCCAGGCCTTCCTCCGTGAACGTGCCATCGTGGTTGTTCCGGAACAGCAGGCTCGGAGTGGAATCGCACGCGACGTAAATGTCGGGCCATCCGTCGTTATCGAAATCCGCCGCCGCGACAGTGAGGCCGAACCCGCCCTCCGACTTGCGTATGCCGGCTGCGGCCGTGACGTCTGTGAATGTGCCGTCGCCGTTGTTGTGGTACAGCGAGTGATGGCCGTAAGGCAGACCTCGCGGCCCGCAGTTCACCGGCACACCGAGGTAGTCGCACGCCCCGGTCTGGCCGGGACGCGGGATCTTTTTCTCGTCGAAGATAAGGTAATTCGAGACGAACAGGTCGAGCCGGCCGTCGCGGTCGTAATCGACGAAAGCGCACCCGGAGCCGAATCGCGGGGACGGGTTGAGCAGACCCGCCTCCCTGGTCACATCCGTAAAAGTGCCGTCTCCATTATTGCGGTAGAGAATGTTCTGGCCAAAGCCGGTGATGAAGAGGTCCTCGTAGCCGTCGTTGTTATAGTCGCCGACGGTCACGCCGTACATGTAGCCGGTGCGGAAGAGGCCGGCCTTCTCGGTTACATCGGTGAACGTGCCGTCGCGATTGTTTTTGTAGAGGCGATTGGACGCGTTTGAGGGAGGATCGCCGAATCGGGAACCCGAGAGGACGAGGATGTCCAGCCAGCCGTCGTTATCGTAGTCGAAGAAGGCGGCGCCGCAGCTCATCACTTCACTGATGTAATCCGCGTGATCGGGGTGGCCGGCGATTGTGACGTGTTTGAGCCCGGCCTGGGGGGCAACGTCGGTGAAGCGTGCGTGAAAAGGGAGTCCCGAGGGCTTGCCGCGGGGAGCCGGTTTGACTCCGCGGGATGACATCCCCTGGACCTGGCCGCACAGACGCGCGGCCGGCAGCATAAGCAGACTCAGGATGCCGCGGCGACTCGGAAGAGACATGACGGGCAGAAATCTCAACCGCCCAGTATACGAAAAAGGGGCCGGGTCTGCCCGGCCCCGAAGTGGAAGCGATCGTACAACAGTGGGACTAGAAGATGATCTTCATCCCGAGCTCAATCTGCCGGCCGCTGACGTTGCCCATCTCCATGTTTTGCGGACCGAATTGGGCTGTAGGCGTGCCCTGGTACAAGGCTTTCCCAAAATTGGAGCTGGTGACGTCCATATCCGGGTTGCCGCGGTTCAGGCGGTTGATGGCGTTGTACGCCTTCATGTTGAGCTCGGTTTTCACGCGCTCTGTGATGGCGAACGTCTTCGAAAGGGTTCCATCCAGCATCCAGTACTTCGGACCCGTGAGGTTGTCAAACTGGAACGGGTTGGAGCGGATAACGAAGGTGCCCGAGTCGAGTTGCTTGAATGCCTTGGTGTTGAACCATTGCCCGGGCGTCTGATTCGAAACGGTCACATCGCTGCCGTCGTAGTTCATCTTCCCGAACCGCAGGATGGAGCCGGACATATATGTGGACAAACCGGTGATCTTCCAGCCGCCAACGATGGCTTCCGCCACTTTGGGCATGGCGTTCAGATACGGACGATCCTTGCCGAACGGCAAGCTATACGTGCCCGCTACGGTCATGCGGTGCCGCGGTTGGTTGCTATTCAGGTACTGGAGATTGTTCAGGTAGTTGTCGAGCTCATTGAGTCCGTTCGTCTGGGTCTTTTCACGAATATAGACGTAGGAGGCCAGGAAGTTCCAGCCCCTGCTGAAGGCCTTCTGCGCTTTCAATTCGATCGAGTGATACCGCTCGGCGGCGCCGAGGGTGCCGACTTCGTAGAGCCCGCCGTACTGCGGGTACGGGACCAGCAGAGAGTCGAGCCGAACCGTCTGCCGGTTCCGTGATGGCCCGGGGAACAGGGTCGAGTTGAGGTACCCATAGAACGGATTGGAGACGTCTCCCGTAATCGCCGTCTGCTGAGCTACCTGAATGCGCGGGTCGATGTTGTTCAGCGCCTTGGTGTAGTGCTGGTTGCCGATGTTCATCAACCACGTGAACGAAGTCACGATCTCCCCCGGCAACTGGTGCTGAAGGTTGACATTGATGCGGTCGTTCCGCGCTTTCTTCAGGTCACGCGGATACCACAACAGTGGGGCGCCGCCGCGGCCGATGTTAGTCCCGGCTTTCCGGCCGTCAATCGGCAGCAGCGGGTTGGTCGTTGCCGGGTAGGGGTTGGAGATGGTCTGCTGCGGGATGCCACCCACCAAATCCTGTGTATTCTGATAGCCCTTCACGCCGAAGTACGGCGGCTCCAGGAAACTGACCGTCTCGAATCCCGACACCGGAGCCTGGCTCAGCATCATTTCGGTAGGCACGAGGAAACGCGCGTAGCCTACACGCAGCGCCGTCTTGTCGTTGATCTTGATAGCGGCGCCGACGCGCGGGGCGAGAGCCAGCTTTTGCGGATCCCACATGCCCGGGTGGCTGTCGCTGGTCCACTGCCACAATCCGTTCCACTTGTAGAAGTTGTTGCCGACGAGCGGCAGTGCCTGGCTCATCTGCGGCGCATTGGCATTCATCTCGGGGATGGGCTTCGAAAGATCCAGACCCATCGACATGTTGTGGCCCGGATCGTGCCACGCCGTCTCGTACTCGTTCCTTATTCCCAGGTTGAGGGTGAGCCAGCGGTTCACCTTCCAGTCATCCTGGAAAAACATCCCGTAGTACTCGTCGTGCGGGTCGGGCGCGGGGCCGCCGATCATCTGCGACCCGCCGTCCAGAGAGCCGAGCAGGAACGTGGCGAACCCGAATCCGTTACGCAAGGTGTCGGGAGTGATAAACGTCTCGGCAGTCAGGCCCGTGGGGAAGCTGAAGTTGGATGTGTTGCCCACGAAGGTGACGCCGTAACCGCGGCGGTGTTCGAGACCGGCCTTGAGGTAGTGGGACCCGTGCTGCCGCGAGATCTTGGCGGCGTAGGCCTGACCCTCGGGCTTCTGGTCCCAGTAGAAACCTCGCCCGCCGAAACCGTTCCCGCCGATGTTCATTCCCGGGAAGTAGACCGGCACGCCGGGAGAGGCTGCCTGATAATCCTTGTACCAGGGATTATTCGGCCAGATTTTCGCCCAACCCTCTTTGCCCAGACTGTCGGATACATAGGAGTCAACCACCTTGTGCCAGTCGCCATGGAAGTTCACGACTGTGCGCGGGTTCACGGTCCAAATGGCGTCGCCCGAAATCTGTGTCGCAGCTCGCAGAGTTCCGGTTGGCACGTACAACTGGGAGTTGTTCGGAGTGGGGTTCGGGTTGATATTGGTCGTATGGTACCGCCCGATTCGGCCGTACACCTTCCAACTGTCGTTGATGTTGTAATCGACACGGTCGGAAAAGTTGTAATAGTTGTACGTCTCCGTGTAGCCCTTCTTGAAGTTGTTCACGTGCGTGGCGTTGTCGCCATCGCTACTCGGATCCCAGAAACTCTTTACTAGAGATGCCGTGAGGGGATCGAACCTGGCCGACGGTATGACATTATTGGCGAAAGGCGTGCGCGAAACGGCGCCGGTGGTGGGATTGACCACCGTCGAGTACGGATCGTAGATGGTCTTGAGCTCCGGGTGAGCGGGTTTGCCATCTTTCTCAGGCTCGATGTAGTACGTCTTCGAGAAATCGCCGCCCCGTTCCAGAGCGGTCGGAACGGTAGTAGTGTAGCTGCCCGGCTGCCCAACCTTCCAGTACTCGAGCGAGAAGAAGTTGAACAGCTTGTTCTTGATAACCGCATTGCCGAGCGTGCCGCCGGTCATGTGCTGGCGGGTGGCATTGCTGCTGTGCCGGGTGCGGTCCGCCTCGGCATTCGCCCAGGGGTAACGGCCGAGGTAGAAGCCGGTGCCGTGCCAGTCGTTGGTGCCCGATTTCAGCGTCATGCTGATGAGGCCGCCGGCGCTGTGCCCGGATTCCGCGTCCACCGGGTTCTGCGAAACCACGACTTCCTGAACCGCGTCGGTGTTCGGCGGATAGCTGTTTTTGTGGCCAAGGCCGATGGGGCTGCCGTCCACCTGGAGATCGTTCTTCAGGTTGGTTCCGCCGCCGAGGTCCACGCTGTTTGCCGCCCAGGAGTGATACGGCATCATCTCGCCGCGCGTATTGGTTGCGGAAGGCGCAAGCAGAGTCAGCTTGAAGGGGTTGCGATCCAGGCGAGGGATTTCCTCGGCCAGCGTGGAGTCGAGCGTGAAGTCCTTGTTGGCGGAGTTGAACTGGACCGCCACGGGACTTTCCATGACCGTGACGCTATCCTGAACCGCGCCGGGCTTCAGGACCGCGTTTACGCTGATGTCGCCTCTCATCTGAACGGCGATGTTCTCCTGAATAAACTTGGAGAAACCGGCGGCCTCGACCGTGACCGTGTATGTTCCAGGGTCCACGAAGTCGAACAGGTAAAGGCCGGTCTCGCTGGACTGGCGGACCACCTTAACGCCGGTGTTTACATTCAACAGCGTAACGGTGGCGCCGGAGACGACGGCCTCGCTTTGGTCGGTGACTATACCCTGGATTCTGCCGCGATAATTCTGGGCGGAAGCTGGGGAAACCATGAGCACGCATAACCATGCGGCGATAAGGCACGCGACCAGGAATCTGGTACTTTTCATGTATGCCTCCCTTACTGCACTGAGCAAAAAGCGATGTTGACGAAACTCTGGTGGACACGATCAGTACTAACCCCGTCCCAACCACTTCGTCCGAGAGGCATCGTAACCGAACGCCATATAGAATCAAGGGAATTTACGGGGAACTTACGGTTCAGGTTCGCTTGACGGACATCACCGGGTGAAGCGCGGATTTCATATCCGGAACTCCGGATTTTGGTAGACCGCTCCTTGGGGGCGTGATTTCAGCGTGCCGCTCCCGGTGGCGACGCGTCCCGCCTATCCTCTCTTCCATTTTCAAGAGGTGCAGGGCGGGCCTCCTGTTGCGTTATTCATTTCAGGCGCCCGCGATCAAAAACACCGGACCGTTTACGGGGAATTTACGGGAACATTACGGTGCCGCTATTGGATAATTCTCCCGCTTGCGCCCCGGGCCGGTTCTGTGTACTATCGTCTGGTCGGGGAGGGTCGGGTGAGCCCAGGGGTCTTGGCAGTTGCCGAAAAGCATGAACTGGTGGCGCGGGTGATCGATAGCCCCGCGTTCCAGAAGTCGCCGCGTCTGCGCGCCTTCCTGCTGTACGTTGCCGAGTGTACCCTGGACAACCGGCTGGAAGACGCCCGCGAGCAGCAGATCGCGCAATACGTTTTCCATCGCAAGCCCGGATACAATCCCGGCCAGGACAACATCGTCCGGGTGGAGGCGCGGAGTCTTCGCAAACGGCTGGAACTCCACTTCGAGACGGATGGCAAGGACGAGCCGACAATCATCCGCATGCCGAAAGGCAGCTATGCGATCAGCTTCGAGCCCCGGCCGCAACAAGGTGTTGAAGCGCCGCCGGACGAACCTCCCGCCCCGGTTCCCGCCAGCCCTTCTCCCTGGCGTGCGCGTGCGCTTCTATTCGTTGTGGCCGTGCTGGCGTGCCTTCTAGTGGTGCAATGGTACTTGTACCGCCGGAGCCGGCAACCGGGGCAGACAGGGGCGCCCCGAACGCTGCCGTTCTCCGCGCTGATGGATGACACCAGGGATACCTACATCGTCACCAGCGACACGGCCCTGATCATTATTCAGGAACTGACCGGCCGGCAACTCAGCCTCGATGAATACATCAACCGGCGGTACCCGGAAGAACTCGTGCCGCCCGATCGCGGCAGGCTCGAGCTGATTCGGAGAATGCAAACCCGGCAGTACACCAACGCCGCCGAGGTGCGCGTGGCCGCGAGAATGTTGCCGCTGAAAGGCGACTCCACGCACCCTGTTCTTCTCCGCTACAGCCGCGACATGCAGTTGTCGGATTTCAAGGACCACAACGTCATCCTGCTGGGCAGCCCGATCGCCAACCCATGGGTCAATCTGCTCGGCAAGTCGCTCAGCTTCGAATTCGGTATCGACGAAAAATGGCGGGGCTATATCCGGGACACGAAGCCGCGCGCGGGTGAGCGGGCCGCGTACACGATGACCACACGTTCCGGAGAAACCGGAGAGGCCTACGCGGTGGTGGCGTTCCTTCCGAACGTGACCGGTTCGGGATCGGTTCTTGTTGTCGCCGGGACCACCGGCGAAGGCACGCAGGCGGCCGGCGAGTTCATCTCCGATGAGAGCCGCGCGTCCAAGGCCCTGCGGGCGATGGGCATCGATCCGTTCGGCCCACCCCGTTACTTTGAAATCCTATTGAAGGTGCAAGCCGTGGCGGGAAGCCCCAGCCAGTCTGCCGTAGTGGCGGAGCGCGTGATTCGCGTACCGGATTAGCTGGTGGCCTATTCGTAGCGCAGCGATTCAATCGGGTCCAGGCGCGCCGCTTTCCGGGCGGGGTAGTACCCGAAGAACACGCCCACCAGCCCGGAGAAAACAAAGGCCATCGCAATCGCGACCGGGCTGATCATCGTCGGCCATTGTGCGAGCCGTGAGATGATCAACGACGCCGAAAGGCCCGTAATGATCCCGATCAGACCGCCAAGCGAGGATAGCGTCACGGCCTCCACCAGGAACTGCATGAGGATGTCCTTCATTCGCCCGCCCAGCGCCCGGCGCAGTCCGATTTCCTTCGTGCGCTCCGTCACCGAGACCATCATGATGTTCATGATCCCGATGCCGCCCACCACCAGCGACACCGAGGCAATGGCGCCGAGCAGAATGGACATGATGCGGGCGGAGGACTGGCGCGCCGCGAACAGCTCAGTCAGGTTCCGAACTGTAAAGTCGTCATCCTGGCCCTGCTGGATGCGATGCCGCTGCCGGAGCAGGGAAGTGACCTCCGTCTGCGCCTGATCCATCAGGGCCGGCCCGTGCGCCTGCACCAGAAGGGCGCCCACGGAGCGCGCGTTGGCCTGATTGGTGCCCAACACCTTCTTCTTCGCCGTGGAGATGGGAAGGATGATCGTGTCGTCCTGGTCCTGCCCCGAAGGCGATTGCCCTTTAGGGGAAAGCACGCCGATGACGGTGAACGGAACGTTCTTTATGCGCAAGGCCTGGCCTACCGGATCCGTGCCGCCGAAAACGTTGTTCACCACCGTCTGCCCGAGAAGCGCGACCTTCGCCGCGGAGTCCACGTCCTGGTCGGTGAACGGACGTCCCTCGGCCATCGTCAGGTCTCGAATCCGCAGATAGTCAGGTGTTGCGCCCTGGACCTGTGTCGCCCAGTTGTTGTTGCCGAAAACGACCTGAACGCCGCCCCGCACAGTGGGTGAGGCGGCTGCGACCGCCGGGCATTCGGTGGCGACGGCTCGGGCGTCGTCCTCGGTAAGCGTGGGGGTCTGGCCGCTGCCCAGGCGCACCCCGGAACTCGTGATGGTGCCGGGGAGCACGATCAGCAGGTTGCTGCCAATCGACTCGATCTCCCGGTCGATGCTGGCCGTAGCGCCCGAACCCACGGCAACCATGGCGATCACGGCAGCGACTCCGATGATGATGCCGAGCATGGTGAGCGCCGAGCGAAACCGGTTCGCTTTGATTGCGCTCAATGCGATTCCGATGGTTGCAAGGATGTTCATGGCTAGAACCTCGGTCCGCGCATGCCGCCCATCGGGCTGGCTGCGGCTGCTTCCTTCTGTGCGAGTCCGGTAATCACATGTTGCCCCTGATGCAGAGCGCCACCGGAGACTTCGCTATACACGCCATCCGTGATGCCGAGATGCACGGCCACGGGCGCAGGCCGGCCGTCCTCACCCACGATGTAGATGGTCTCGGAGACGCTCTGCCGCCGTCCGCCTCGTGCCCCGCCTCGCGCCGCGCTCTTCGCGGGCGCATCGGGCTTCGCATCCGGCGGACGGAAACGCAGGGAAGCATTCGGGATGCGCAACACGTCATCGCGATGATCGACGATCACATTCACGTTCGCCGTCATGCCCGGGAGCAGCTTCAAGCCGGGATTTCCGACGGCCACAACCACGTCGTAGGTCACAACATTCTGCACGTTGATCGGCGCCTGGCGGATCTCGACGACCGACCCCTGGAACTTCTCGTTCGGATAGGCGTCCACGCTGAACGCCGCTTCCTGACCCACTCGCACGCGCCCCACGTCCGCCTCGTCGACGTTAGTGTCCACCTGCATTTTGGTGAGGTCCTGCGCAATCTGGAAAATCGCCGGGGCCTGGAGACTTGCGACCACCGTCTGGCCGGCGTCCACTTTGCGCGAAATCACGGTGCCATCCACCGGCGCGTAGATGTATGTGTGCTCAAGGTCGATCTGCGCCTGGTGAAGAGCCGCGGTCTGCTGCTTCACCTGGGCTTCCGCCGTCGCGACCTGCGCCCGCGTAATGGCGCGCTGCGCCTCCGCTGAGCGCACGCCATCGTCCGCGGCTTTCACCTGCGCGTGGGCTGCGGTCACCCCGGCGGCAGCCGCATCGTAGGTGGCCTGTGCCGTATCGCGATCGTTCGTGGCGATCAGGCCGGACCTGAACAATTCCGCCTGTCTGCCGAGCTTCACCTTGGAATCGGACTCGGCCACCTTTTCCTTGGCCAGGTTCGCGCGCGCGATGGCCACTTGCGCATTTGCGCTCGAAATGTCCGCCGAGGATTTCTCCAGCGCTGCGTTGGCGTTCATCACCGCGGAACGCGCCGCGTCCAGATTGGCCTGAGCCTGGCTGACCTTGGCCTCATAGAGCGCGGGGTCGATGCGCGCGACGAGCTGTCCCTTCTTTACTTTTGTGTTGAAATCGGCGTAGAGTTCTTTGATGTTGCCTGAAACCTGCGTCCCCACCTCAACGGTGACGACAGCGTTCAGGTTGCCGGTCGCGGAGATTGTGCTGGTGATATCGCCGCGGTCCGCCGGAGCGCTGCGATACTCCACTCCGTGCTGCCCGCGCAGATGCGACCACGCACCCAACGCGGTCGCGGCAGCCAGAACTGAAAACGCGATTGCGAGCCGCTTTCGTTTCATCAACGGCCTCCTAAATGAGATGGTGCGCGGCCGGGTGAGCGGGTTACGTAAAGGTATGTAAAGGTGCGTGTATCGGAATTTACGCAAGCCACTGCGCGCACGGATGTTATAGTGGCTTTTGTGAGCGTTTCTACAGACCCAGTTCTCGACCTATTTTACCAGACCGGAGCCTATCTGAAGGGCCATTTCCGGCTCACCAGCGGCATGCACAGCCCGGAGTACCTTCAGTGCGCCCTCGTGTTGCAGCATCCGCAGCACGCCGGGCATCTTGGCGCACTCCTGGCGGACGCCATCAGGAAAACCGCTCCGGGCGCGGCGCCGCGTGTGGTGGTATCGCCTGCAATCGGGGGCCTCATCATCGGGCATGAGGTAGCGCGCGCTCTCGGCGCAAGGGCGATCTTCACCGAACGCGATGCTTCGGGCAAGATGATTTTGCGGCGCGGCTTTTCAGTGGAAGCGGACGAACCCGCCGTGGTCGTCGAAGACGTGATCACGACGGGAGGGAGCACGCGCGAAGTTGTCGAGTGCCTGAGTGCCGAGGGTGCGAATGTCATGGCGGCCGGTTCCATTGTGGATCGCAGTGGCGGGCGGGCTGACGTCGGGGCGCCTCGCGTTGCGCTGGTCACGCTTACGGTTACCGCTTATCAGCCGGAGCAGTGCCCGCTCTGCGAGCAGGGTATACCGGTCGCGAAGCCCGGCTCGCGTCCGGCGGCCGTGCGCTGATGCGGCGCATTGCGATTACGCTCGCCTACGACGGCACGGATTTCCACGGCTGGCAGATCCAGCCCGCGCTGCCAACGATTCAGGGAACGCTCCAAAATGTGCTGAGCGAAATAGAAGGCGCGCCGGTGCATGTGGACGGCTCCGGCCGCACGGATGCCGGAGTCCACGCGCTGGCGCAAACGGCTGCTTTCTCCATTGAGAACCCCATCCCGCTCCCCAACCTGAAGAAGGCAATCAACCGCCTGCTGCCGCCTGCCGTCCGCGTGCTCTCGGTCGAGGAGCGCGAGGCAGGCTTCCACCCGCGCTACGACGCCCGCTCGAAAACTTACGAATACCGTATCTTCCGGGGAGAGGTGTGCGCGCCCTTCGAGCGGCTGTACGTGTATCACCGCCCGTACCCGCTCGACGTGAATCGCATTGTGGACGCGGCGCGCGTTTTCGAAGGCGAGCACGATTTTTCCGCATTCGCAGCCTCCGATATCCGCGACCTCGAGGGCGGCTCAAAGGTGCGAACCATCTTTTCCTCCGTCGCACGCGAAGAAGGGGATCGGCTGACGTACCGTGTGCGCGGAAGCGGGTTTCTCAAACACATGGTGCGCAACCTGGTGGGCACGCTGCTCGAATGCGGTAAGGGAAACCTGACCACGGATCAGATTGGTGCGCTGCTGGAACCCGGGTGCAACGTGAAAGCCGGGCCGACCGTGCCCGCTCGCGGATTGTTCCTGGTGGAAGTGGAGTATTAGCCCTCCATAAGGCTTCGAAATCACTCGGGCTCCTCGGCGGTTTTCTCCAGTGCCTCTATGACTTCGGCAGCCGCTTTGGAGATGGGCGCTCTCCTGGCTTCCACGCTGATCCACAGCAATTGGTCCGTGTTCAACCAGACGTTTGGCTCCGCGCCTTCGGGCGATTGCAGATCGACTACGGCCCACACGCCATCTTCCCCGGGGTCGAGCACTGTGAAGGTGAGCTTATGCCCGGCTGCAGTCCTGGCCCGATAGATCATGCCCGCTTCCAGTAGCATGCAGGCATTGTACTGAATGCCGCCGGGCCGGTGCGCTCCGGACTGGGCGCGGAGTATCATGTCCCATGGCATCGGAGGAGAACTACATGTCGAAACAAAGTGCGCACAGACTTGACCGGCGCACACTGTTCAAGAGCGCGGCGGCCCTGGCCGGAGGCACGCTGACGGCAACTGTCGAAACCGGCTGCTCAAGCGAGAAGAGGACCGAAGCTGCCGGCGCGGCGATTATCGTCGCATCGGACCGCAACGCGGTGGTCGAGACCACAGCCGGCAAGGTCCGCGGCTTCACGCGAAACGGCATTCATACTTTCAAAGGCATTCCATATGCCGGAACCACAGCCGGAGCGGCGCGCTCTATGCCGCCCTCGAAGCCCGCGCCGTGGACGGGCCTCCGCAGCGCTCTCCATTACGGACCAGTCTGCCCGCAAGCCGCCCGCACCGGTTGGGCGAACGATGAGAGCGCGTTCTTCTTCAACTGGGACGACGGACAGCCGGGCGAAGACTGCCTCCGCATCAACATCTGGACTCCGGGCGTCAACGACCGCGCAAAACGGCCTGTGCTGCTCTGGCTGCACGGCGGCGGGTACACATCGGGTTCGGGCCAGGAGCATCCGGGCTATCACGGTGAGAACCTCAGCAAGCGCGGCGACGTCGTGGTCGCATCTATCAACCACCGGCTGAACGTATTTGGCCATTTGGACCTGTCCGAATACGGTGCGCAATACGCGGGCTCCGCCAACGCCGGCATTCTCGATATCATCGCCGCGCTCGAGTGGGTGCGCGACAACATCGGCAACTTCGGCGGCGACCCCGCCAACGTGCTCATCTTCGGGCAATCGGGCGGGGGTGGCAAAGTCTCCACGCTGATGGCTATGCCGGCGGCGAAGGGCCTCTTCCACAAGGCCATAGTAATGAGCGGATCGACTCTCCGCCAGGCTGATCCCGAGGATTCCCGTAAGCTGGGCGCCGCCGTGCTCGCGGAACTCAAGTTGAGCAAGGGGCAAGTGCAGAAGCTTCAGGACGTGCCCGCCGCGACGCTGATCGAGGCCAGTTCGGTGGCGCTGCGGAAGCTCTCGCCCCCGACGCCGGGTGGCATGGGATTCGGGATGCCGCGCGGGCGAAGGATCGGCTGGTCGCCGGTAGTGGATGGCACGAACCTGCCCGCCCATCCGTTCGACCCGGCCGCGCCCGCAATTTCCGCCGAGATTCCGCTGATGATCGGCACGACGTTGAACGAGCTATCGCTGAGCGCGTTCGACGCGAAGCTGGAATCGATGACCGAGGACGAAATGAAGAAGCGCGCCGAGGTTCGCTACGGCCCGAAGACCGCGTCAGTGATTGAGGCGTGCCGCAAGGTGTACCCGAAAGCGAAGCCGGTCGAGGTCCTCTCGATCCTTTCCAGCGTGCGCCTCAACGCCGTGACGCAGGCCGCACGCAAAGCGGCGCAAGTCGCGGCGCCCGCATACCTCTACCAGTTCTGCTGGCAAACGCCCGTTCTCGACGGCCGCCCACGCGCGACGCACTGCGCCGATATTGCTTTCGCGTTCTACAACACCGACGTGTCGGCGAGTATGACCGGCGGCACAGCCGAAGCACGCGAACTCGGAGCCAAGGTGGCCGATGCGTTCATCAACTTCGCGCGCAAGGGCGATCCCAATCACTCCGGGCTTCCCGTGTGGCCTATTTTCAACCCGGAAAAGGCGCAGACGATGTGCTTCGACGCCACCTGCGAGTCGAAGAACGACCACGACGGCGTGCTGCGCCGCGCGGTGGCGGAAGCGCTGGCGTAAGTCGCCGGGCGCCTACTCCTTAGCACCCGCGGCCGCGATCTTGTACGTGAGCAGCCACAGAAGCGTGCCGCGGGGCTGTTTCGCCGATGGGTCCACGTCGATGCATGCGACGGCGCCCTTTTTCATTTCGACCAGCACCCACGAGGCGCCGAGCAGATGGCTCGCAGTGTGGGAGAGCAGCGGTTCGTGTCCGGAAATCAGGATCGAATTCACGTCCTCGTGCGAGCGAATCTCCTGCCAGACAGCTTGCGGCGATGCGCCGGGTAGCAGCGTATCGGTCGGAACCACTTTGTTCTTGCAGCCCAGAACGCCGGCCGCCAATTCCGCGGTCTCAACCGCCCGCACCAACGGGCTTGTCAGAATCAGGGCGGGCTTCACCTTTGCGCCGCGCGCGCATGCAAGAATCACGCGGAGCCTCTGCTTGCCCTTTGCCGTGAGCCGCCGCTTCGCGTCGGGAAGGCCGGGCCGCCTGGCCTCCGCGATTCCGTGGCGCAGAACGTACAGTTCCATCAGCGCGCCCCGGCGCCCGAGGCCGGCTTCGATTTGCGCCGCACCGGTCCCTGGGCCACCTGCCGCAGATCGAGGTTCGCGATGTGCTCCCTCAGTTCGCGGAAGATTGCATCCGCCGGCTTGCGCGCATCGATCACCGTGAATCCGTAAGGCTCCGTCATGGAATCGAGCGCTTTGATCAGGCGCTGCTGATAGCGAACGAAGCTCTGGTGCATGTCGCCGCCGAAGCGCATGTCCATGCCGCTTTCCCAGTAGTCGAAAGCCCCGCGCCCGAGAACGACGCGCGACACAAGGTCATCGACCTCCGCGCGCAGGTAATACACAGCGTGGGGCACGAGCGCGAAGCCCGCCACCTGCTCGATCCAGCGGCGGTCCTCACCGCGCGCGATCGCACGCGCCATGATGGAGTAGATGTAGCGGTCGATCAGCACAACGAACCCGGCGCGCAAGGCGGGAACGATTTCGTTTTCCAGGCGGTCCGCGAAATCCACCGTGTAGAAGAGCGTCATCGTGATGGGGCCGAGGGTGTTGCCCATCTTGGCTTGCTTAATGCCCTTGCCGGCGAGCGCGGAACGCGCCATTCCGGTATCGAGCACTGCGTGGCCCTCCTGCTCGAGCCATTGCCGGAGCTGCACGATCTGTGTGGTGCGGCCAACCGCGTCCGGGCCCTCGATCACAATCAGCTTGCCGTGGAGTTCCGAAGTATCGATGCCGGGCAGCGGCTCACTATAAAACTGCAGCGGTTGACGCGGTTCCATTCGCTCC
This sequence comes from Acidobacteriota bacterium, assembly GCA_023436715.1. GTDB lineage: Bacteria > Acidobacteriota > Terriglobia > Bryobacterales > Bryobacteraceae > Fen-330. Next base: position 8,231 of record JAEZIJ010000134.1, on the reverse strand, counting down.
TCCAGCCTGGGCCCGCAGCACTCCGGATTTCAGGTGCTCGCCCAATACTTCGTTTACGATCTGTCGCATCTGGCGCTGCTGTTCCTCGATCGACAGCGTCGCGTCGATAACACGGAATCCCACTTCCTCGCACATGGCTTCGTACTCGTCGAGAATCCTGCCCTGAAACAGGCGGAAGCTCTCCTCGACGTTCCGGCTCAACCCGAGGTCCATGCCGGCTTCGTAATACTTGATGGCATTCCGTCCGCCGAGAATACGCTGTATGGCAACGTCGAGCGGAGTGCGGAAGTAAAAGGCGATGTCCGGGCGGAGTGCGAATCGATACAGGTTGCGCACCCAGCGGCGGCTCACCCCGCGCGCTACGGCGCGCGCGTAAGCGGTGTATGCGTAGCGGTCGGCGCAGACGATGGCGCCGGCTTTCACCAGCGGATAGATGTAACTCTCCAGGCGGTCCGCAAAATCGGTGGCGTGGATCAGGCTGAACGTGGCCGGCGTGAACATCTCCTTCTTCTTGCCGCGGCGTGTTGTCTGCCGCACCAGAGGAGAGGAGTTCCACTCGCTGAACGCGACGGCGTACCCTTGCGAGCGAAGCCAGTGGCTGAGCAGCGAAACCTGAGTGGACTTTCCCGACCCGTCTATGCCCTCCACGATGATCAGTTTTCCGGGATGGCGGTTAGGGACGAGGTGACTCATATAGGGGCTTGAAATTATTATATCTATGTGTCCCGTTATGCCGCCGTAGACATCGGGAGTAACTCACTCAGAATGGAAGCTGCCGAAGTCGTGCCCGGCGGCTCGACGCACATTCTCGCTTCCGAACGCGAGGTGACCAGGCTGGGAGAGAGCGTTTTCCGCACGGGCAGGATCAGCGAACAAGCGATCCAGTTCACCTGCGGCGTGCTGGCGAGAATGGCGGCCCAGTACCGGGCTTTGGACGTGGTGGGAGTTCGAGCGGTGGCCACCAGCAGCGTGCGCGACGCCCGCAATCAGGCCGAGTTCGTTGCGCGCGCTTCGGAGGCAATGAATGCGCCGGTTGAAGTGATCTCCGGACGCGAGGAGGCGCGGTTGATCCAGCTCGGGGTCGTCAGCCGCTGGCCCCACCCAGGCAAGCGCGTGTTGATTGTGGACATCGGCGGCGGGAGCGTCGAGGTCATCGGGGTGGATAACGACCGGATGACCGACGCCGTTTCGAAGCAGCTCGGAGCTCTACGGCTTCAGCAGATGTTCCTTCCGGACGATCCGCCGGCGGAGCGCGCGTTGCACCAGATGTGCGAGTACGTCACGGAAAAGCTCGCCGATGCTACGCGGCGGGTCGGGGTAGGGCATTGGGACCGGGTCATTGCGACGTCGGCGACCGCCTCGGCGGTTGTCTGCGCAATTGCGGGCATACCGCGCCCGCGACGGGACACGGCGGACCGGCTGCGCGCCTCCACCACCCAGCTTCGGAGGCTGTACAGGAAGCTGAGCGCGCTGCCGCTGGCCGAAAGGCGCAAGGTCACCGGCATCGGGCCGCGCCGCGCGGAGATCATCGTTGCCGGCGCGGGCATACTTCTGACCATTCTGGAGGAGTTTCGCCAGCCCTCGCTCAATTACTCGGCTGCCGGCGTGCGCGACGGCATCATCGCGGATCTCGCGGGTCGAGGGGTGGGCCGCGAACTCGCCCGGCTCAGCCGCGACCAGCGCCGCGAGGTGGAGCGGATGAGCGTCCGGTACGGCGTCGCCCTGAAACACAGCCGCAAAGTGGCGGCCTTCGGCGATGTGCTGTTTCACGCGCTCGCTCCGGTTCACCGGCTTCCGCCCTCATACGGTAAGTTGCTGGAGGCTGCGGCTTACCTGCACGACACCGGGCACTTTGTCAGTGACGCGAGCCACCACAAGCACTCCTACTATGTCGTGGCGAACTCCGACATGCCGGGTTTCACCGCCAGGGAGCGGGAAGTCGTCGCGAATCTCTGCCGCTATCACCGGAAAGCTATGCCCGCCGCGGATCACAGCAACACGCGCGCTCTGAATGCCGAGGAGAAGAGAGCTGTGGTGCTGCTCGCACCCCTGCTACGCGTCGCGGACAGTCTGGACCGCAGCCATGAGCAGCGGATCGATTCAATTAGATGCCGGATCGAACCGGGACAGGTAGTGATCGAGCCGGCGTTCAGCGTGGATATCGATCTGGAAGCGTGGGCGACGGAGCGGGCGGCTGCCGTGTTCCGCGAGGTCTATAACCTCCCTATTGTCCTGGGTGCGCGGGGCAAAGCATGAGGCGCACGGCGCCGGAGGCAAAGCCCGTTCCGGTCCGAAAGTTCGCCGTTCAACAAACGGCTGCGCACTTGCGCCGGTTTGCATTCGAAGTCAATCGGACCGCGAAACTGGGCAGTGCCGACGCGATTCACGACCTACGCGTGTCATGCCGGCGCCTCGCGCAGTGTCTCCGGGTTTTCGCTCAGTTCTTTCCGCGGCGTGCGGTCCGGAAGATCCGGCGGGTCCTGAAGGCGCTGCTGGCGCAGGCAGCCGAGGTCCGCAATCGGGATATCGCGCACGAACTGCTCGGGAAGGCCGGCCTTGATCAAGGCTCGGCTGCGTTTGCGGCCCTGAGCGCCGAGCGCGACCGGCATTCCCGGCTGCTCACCGATATGCTGAAGAGCTGGACGCGGCGGCATTCGTTCCGGAAGTGGCGAGCGCAACTCGAGTTGTAGATATGGCGAAGGGTTACCGCATCCGCTGGGACGACTCGGCGACCGCCGGGGAGAACGCCCGGCTGAAGCTGCCGGCGTTGGTGGAGCGCTATTTCGAAGATGGCCGCCGGCTCATGGGAAGCGATGCCTCCGCCGATGCGCTTCACAGGTTCCGCCTGAAAACGAAGCGGGTGCGGTATACGCTCGAGTTCTTCCGCGTGTGGTACGGCCCCGGCCTCGTCGAACGGCTGGCTTCGATGCGGAAGCTGCAGGACTTTCTCGGCGAGCTGAGCGATTGTGCGACGGCGCAAGCCCTCGCCGAGGAGGCCTTGCCAGGAAATTCGCCCGACCGAAGCAAGGTTGAGAAGTACCTCACCGAGCGAGCGAAGAAACAGACGGCCGCCTTCCAGCGCTATTGGCGGCAGGTGTTCGATAAGCCGGGCGAGCAGCGGCGCTGGCTGAATTACCTCGCGCGGCCCCTGGCTCCAAAATAGCCCATCGAGCGCATCCAATCCTCGACACGCGCGGGCCACGTGGTCACGAGCGTTTCGGTCCGGCGAAGGCCATAGCCGTGCCCGCCTTTCGGGTACAGGTGCATCTCCGCCGGCACCTTCACGTTCTTCAGCGCAAGGTAGTAGAACAGGCTGTTCTCCACGCGCACGCCATCGTCTTCCGTCTGGATCAGAATTGCAGGCGGCGTGTTCACGGTCACGGCCACCTCGGGCGCGATTTTGTCGCCCTCGTCCCGAACCGTCAGGTACGCCGGATAGATCAGCACGCTGAAATCGGGGCGGGGGCTTGCGCTATCCGCCTCGTCCTGCGGATCGTAGGTGCGCTTCTCGAAGTTGTTGCTGGCGGTTGCCGCGAGGTGGCCTCCGGCGGAGAATCCAAGCACGCCGATCCGTTTCGGATCGATACCCCACTCGGCCGCACGATGGCGCACAATGCCGATGGCGCGCTGAGCGTCCTGCAACGGTGCGGCGTAGCGCGGCAGTCCCTTGCGGACCGGCACGCGGTACTTCACCAGCACTCCGGTCACCCCGATCGAGTTGAGCCACTCGCAAATCTCGGTCCCTTCGAGATCCATCGCCAGAATGCTGTACCCGCCGCCGGGAAATACCACGACCGCCGCGCCCGTGTTCTTCTCCTTCACGGGACGATAGACCGTGAGTGTGGGATTGCCGACGTTGCCCAGGCGAATTACGCGCTTGCCCGCTACCAGGGCGCCATCCGCCTTCGTCGTGTCAGCCTCGGGGCCGATGTCGCCCGTCTCCCCGGGCGCCCCTTTGGGCCAGAGCGGAATCGGAGCATCTGCCGCTGAAGCGACCGCGACGGCCGCAGCCGCCAGGAACAGGGCAATTCGTTTTCGCATACGGAACTTCGATGCTATGCCGCTCGCGATCGTGTGTCAACGGAGTGCATTGGTGTGGGTTTGGCCGTTCACGGGGTAAGATGAATGACGGTCCAAAGGAGACCCGAACGTGAAGCGACTTATCATGTCCACCGGCTTCATAGCCGCAGCCGCGCTGCTCTCATTCGCGCCCGTCGCAAGCGCGCAGGCCACAGACAAGAAAAGCGACCAGTTCCGCAAGGAGTTCCTGGAGAAATTCCAGCGCAATTCCCTCAGCACAGCTCCCGGCGATGCAATGCTGCTACGAATCCTCGTCGAGAGCAGCCGGGCGAAGCGAGGCATTGAGTTGGGCGCGGCTGCCGGCTTCGGCGCCATCAACATGGGCATCGCGTTCGAGCGCAATGGCGGGCAGCTCACTTCCATGGAGATCGATCCGCGCAGAGCGCAGGAGACCAGGGCAAACATCGAAAAAGTGGGGCTGGAGAAGACCTGCACCGTGGCGGAAGGCGACGCCCTGAAGCTCCTCCCGCAAGTTACCGGAGATGTCGATTTCCTTTTCATCGACGCGAACAAGCCGGACTACCTGAAGTACCTCAAGGCGATCGAGCCGAAGCTGAAGAAGGGCGCGCTCGTGGTCGCGGATAACGTTATTGTCTCGGCACGGGCCATGGCGGATTACCTGGACTACGTCCAGACCAGCCCCAACTACGACACGGTCATCATACGCTCTTCGATGGAGAAGAACGACGGAATGGCCGTGAGCTACAAGGTCCGCTGACGCGTTCAGGCGAACGCAACGCGATACGCGCGGCCCGCTTTGAGTTGAACCCGCACTGTGCCGTCCGCGCCAGGTGCGAGTGTGCCTGCCGTGGGCTGTATCGCGGCGATCTTCTGGCCCTTGGGTGGCCGCAGGCGGTGTTCTCCGTCGAACTTCGCCCGGAGGACGGCGTCGCGCGCATGCCCGCCGGCCCATGTGACGTCCACCTCAAGGCCGCCGCGCGCGCATAAGCCGGCGAACCGCCCGTCACGCCACGCCTGAGGCAGCGCGGGCAGGAACTGTACTTCGCCGGAATGGCTCTGAAGCAGCATCTCCGCAATCGCGGCGGTCGCGCCGAAGTTGCCGTCGATCTGAAAGATCCAGGACTTGCCGGCCGGGTGCGTGTCGAAGAGGTTGGGGCCGGTGCTGTGCGCCATCAGCATGGCCAGCGATTCGTTGGCACGGTCGCCGTCCTCGAGTCGCGCCCAGAACGCGATGGCCCATGCGCGGCTCCAGCCGGTGTAAGCTCCGCCCGCGGCCAGTCGCCGTTCGAGCGAAATGCGCGCCGCGGCTGCCAGCTTCGGCGTGCGGCGGGGAGTGATCTGGCTGCCGGGGAACAGCGGGTACATGTGCGACATGTGCCGCTGGCCCGGCTCGGACTCATCGAAGTCCCTGGACCATTCCTGCAACTGCCCGTGCCTACCGATCTGATACGGCGGCAGCCGCGGCAGCGCCTTTTCGAGTTGCGTGCTGAACTCCGCATCCATGCCGAGAATCTTCGACGCTTCGATGCAGTTCGAGAACAGCTCCGAGATGAGCGCGATGTCCATCGTGCAGCCCGCGCTCGTCTGCGCGACCTTCCGCTCCGGCGTGTAGAACGAGTTCTCGGTGGAAAACGATGGGCACGTCGTGAGCCGCCCCTGTTTATCCTCGATCAGCCAGTCCAGGCAGAATTCGGCGGCGCCCTTCATTACCGGGTACGCGCGGCGGAGAAAATCCGTGTCGTGGTGAAACAGGAAATGCTCCCAGAGGTGGGCGCAGTTCCACGGGCCGCTCATCTGCCAGTTCGCCCAGGTCGGCCCGCCGCCTCCGTAATTCCCCACGGGCGCGGAGTGCCGCCAGAGGTCTATATTGTGGTGCGATACCCAGCCCCGTGCGCCGTAATTCACCACCGCCGTCTTCCGCCCGGTGCGGCTGACGCCTTCGATGAGGTCGAACATGGGCTCGTGGCACTCGGCGAGGTTGCACGTTTCCGCCGGCCAGTAGTTCATCTGGATGTTGATGTTCGCGGTCCAGTTGGAACTCCACGGCGGGCGCACGCGATCGTTCCAGATTCCCTGGAGGTTAGCCGGCTGCGTCCCCGGCCGCGAGCTTGCTATCAGCAGATAGCGGCCGTACTGGAAATAGAGCGCGAGCAGCGCGGGGTCGGGCGATTCCTTGTACGCGCGGAGACGCTCGTCTGTGGGAAGACCTGCTGTCTTGGCCCCGCCGAGTTCGAGCGACACTCGGCGGAAGAGCTTCTGATGGTCCGCGACGTGGCGCGAGCGCAGCGCGTCAAACGTCCTCTGCGCCGCGGCCTCGATCCGCTGCCGGCACACCTTCGAAACTTCCTCGGCGGAGGAATCGGGCGGCTGGCCGTACCCTCGATAGCCTGTCGCGCCGGAAACCAGCAGCGTCGCCTGCCCCGCCGCCTTGACGCGCAGCCGGTTGCCTTCGCGCTTCACTTCGCCGCCTTCGGCCTCCACTCTGACCCGCGCCTCGAAACGCATGCCCTTGCCCTCGGCGTCGTCGTAGACGATGGGATTGTCCGACTTCAGATAATCCGGATCGACATGCGCCGGAGCCTTGCCGCGCACGCATAGCGAGTCATCGCTCTCGGCCTCCGTGGTCGAGTGCAGCGGGCTTGCGAGCGAGATCGTGAAGTCCAGCCGCTCCCGCCGCGAGCACGTAACGCGGACCACGATGACTTGATCCACCGCGGACGCGAACACTTCACGCGTGAACTCGGCTCCGCCGGACTGGTAGGAAACGCGCGCGACGCCGGTGTCGAGGTTCAGTTCGCGGCGATACTCGCCCGCCCCTGCAACGCCGGCGAATTCCAGCGTGAGGTCCGCCATCGGAAGGTAGGACTCGTTGTAGGGCCCCTGCATCCTGGTGCAGACCTTGTCGGCCGCGACGTAGTCCTCCTCCTCCATCACGAGCCGGCGGATTTCCTTCAGATGCTCCTTGGCGCCCGGGTTGTTCCATTCGCGGGGACATCCCGACCACAGCGTGTCCTCGTTCAACTGGAGCCGCTCGGTGCCTACGCCGCCGAAGACCATTGCGCCAAGTCTGCCGTTGCCGACCGGAAGCGCGTCCGTCCATTTCCCGGCGGGTTGCCTGTACCAGAGGATGTTATCGCCGGCCTGTGCCGCCGCGCCTGTCTGCCATGCTGCAACCGAACCCGCAGGGATAGTACCCAAGAAGTCGCGCCGCGTGAGGTTTTCCACAGGATCAGTATACGCGCACCCTCACGCATCGCGGGCGTTGGCTCGATAGCTGTTACATTGATAGAGAATGAACGGAGTGATTGTCGTCAACAAGCCGGAAAAATGGACCTCCCACGATGCCGTGAACAAGATCAGGCGGCTTGCGGGAACTCGCAGGGTAGGGCACCTGGGCACGCTCGACCCCATGGCTACGGGCGTGCTTCCGTTAGTCGTCGGCGGCGCCACGCGGCTTGCTCAGTTCTACACCCGCAATGAAAAGGTCTACGACGCCTTCATCCGGTTCGGCTACTCCACGGATACTTACGACCGCGAGGGCAAGCCTACATCGCCCATCACCGAGCCGGTGATCTCCCGCGAGGAACTCGAGCCGCTGCTAGACCGCTTCCGCGGGCCCATCCAGCAGACGCCTCCGCCCATATCGGCCAAAAAGATCGGGGGAACGCCGGCGTATCGCCTCGCGCGCAAGAACGTTGCAGTGGAACTTAAGCCCGTGGAGGTCACGATCTACTCCCTGGAACTGTTCGAGTGCGATGGCTCCGGCGCCCGCATGATCGTACACTGCTCGGCGGGAACATACCTACGCGCTCTGGCGCACGAACTGGGCGCGCTGCTCGGCTGCGGCGCGTTTCTCGAAGAGCTGAAGCGGACGCGTTCGGGCGAGTTCTCCATCGAGCAGGCGCGAACCATCGATCAGCTCGAGACCCTCGCCAACGAGGACCGCTTCATCGAGGCGTTCATTCCCGCGGCGGAGTTGCTCCCCGAATTCCCATCCGAGTTTGTGGATCCCACTACGGCGGGCTTCATCCGGCAGGGCAGGGACTTCCGCGTCTCCCCATTTCGCGTGAGGCCCGGCTCGAAATTCGTAAAAGCCATCGGACAAAACGGCGAGCTCATTGCCATCGGCGAAGCAAAGCTGCCGAACCTCTACCACCCGATGCTGGTCCTGTAGGGGCCGGGCATGCCCG
>JAEZIJ010000111.1 GCA_023436715.1 Acidobacteriota bacterium | reverse complement strand
TGGCCGGGGGTGGCACTGGCCTCCGGGCCGGTGCGCACAGGCCTGGAGGCGTGTGCCACACTGTGGCGACACATCACGAATCGGGAGCAGCACCCGCGTCTTCATTGCCGGCTCGGTTTCGTGCCTTTACTGAGCAGCAGTGGGGCAGGGCCGTGCCCTGCGGCGGGCTCCCAGCCCGCCCAGCTTGGCCGGCCTGAGAGGCCGGCGCAGCCCGAGGGGCTGCCCCACTCGCAATCGCCCGATTTTTCAGGGCAGCGGTTTCGTGGATTCGCGGGGGCGAGCCCGGTGATTTTCGGGAGAGCGATTTGGCAATCATTGCACCATGTCATACAGTGATCTTTTCGTAATTCGAAAGGAAGTCTCCCGGAACGTCCGGCTGGCGCTGGCGGGCATGAGTTGGGCGCTGCTGATCGCACTCTGGGCGACGCTGACGTCCTTGAAGGTGCTGCCGCCATTCTCGCTGCCGAATCCGGTCGGCGTCGTGAAGGCGATGGCGCGCCTCTGGACGGATTACGACCTGCTCGGCAACGTGGCGCAAAGCTGGTGGCGCATCGCGCAGGCGTTTCTCTGGTGCGCGGTCATCGCCATTCCGCTCGGGCTGCTGATGTCCAGCTTCCGTTGGATCCACAATTTGGTTAATCCCGTGGCCGCGCCGATGCGCTCCATGCCGATCACGGCGTTCCTGCCGGCCTTCATCGCGCTGTTTGGAATGGACGAGGCGATGAAGGTGGCCTTCTTGTGGTTCGGCATGTTCTTCTACCTGCTCGCCGTCGTGGTGGAGGAGGTCGACCGGGTAGACAACAGCCTGCTCGAAACGGCTTACACGCTGGGCGCGAAGCGCCGGCACGCCCTGTGGCTGTTGTTCCGCGCTTCGTTTCCGGCCGTGTTCGGTTCGTTTCGCATTCTGTATGACATCGGTTGGACGTACGTAATCCTGGCCGAGATGGTGAACGCTCGCAAGGGTGTCGGCTACATGGTGGAGGCGGCGCGCAAGGTGCTCGACTTCGAGCGGGTGTACGCAGGCATTATCGCAATCGGCATCGCCGCATTCCTGTTCCGCTGCCTGCTTACGTTCCTGGAACGAAGACTCTTCCCGTGGCGGCGGGCGGCGCAGCCCGCATCGGAGCCGGCAGCGAGCGCGAAAGCGGAGGTGGCCGATGCGCGGTAAGGTGAAGATCTCCGTTGAACACGTCTCGCGTTCGTTCGTCAACGCGCAGGGCGAAAAGATCGAGGCGCTACGCGACGTCAACTTCGAGATCGAGGACGTGTATTCCGCCGACGGCCGCGACGTCGGCGAGTTCCGTGTGCTGCTGGGTCCCTCCGGCTGCGGCAAATCGACCGTCCTACGCCTCATCGCCGGCCTCGACCGTCCGGACTCCGGCCGCGTTCTGGTAGACGGCAACCCGGTAGGCGGTCCCGGGTCAGACCGCGGCATGGTCTTCCAGAAGTACACTTCGTTCCCGTGGCTCACGGTGGAAGCGAACATCGCTTATGGTCTGAAGATCAAGGGAACGCCGGCAACAGAGATGGCCGCCACGGTTGCGCACCTGGTCAACGCGGTGGGACTGAACGGGTTCGAGAAGAGCTATCCCGATACGCTTTCGGGCGGCATGCAACAGCGCGTCGCCATTGCGCGCACACTCGCGGTGCGCCCGCGCGTTGTGTTGATGGACGAGCCGTTCGGCGCGCTCGATGCCCAGACGCGCTCCGTCATGCAGAACCTGCTGCTGAAGATTTGGGATGAGAGCGCGAGCACGGTGCTGTTCGTTACGCACGATGTCGAAGAAGCGCTCTATCTTGGCGACCGCCTGTTCATTCTCAGCGCCAGACCCGGTACCATTGTAGAAGACGTGCCGGTTCCTTTCGGGCGGCCGCGGGATCCGGCGATCAAGCAGAGTAAGGAGTTCCAGGAACTGGTGCAGTACGTGCTCTCGTGCTTGCGCCGGGCGCCTGGCAAGGGGCAGGTTCGGGTGAGCGTGTGATGGCGGACCAGAGGGTGCAGGGAGATCGGGAATACGACTCGGCTACCTACATAAAGGCGGCCCTGAAGTGGCAGTATAACTGGATCTGGCTGGGGGGAATGCTGCTGTTCGCGATCGTTTCGCGCAGTTCGCTGCCGCTCGTGCTGGCAGCGGGTCTTGAATTGATTTACCTCAGCATCGTGCCGCAGAGCAAGCAATTCCAGCGGCTGGTGCGCTCGTGGAAGTTCGAGGAAGAAAAGCGCCGGCGCAACCGCAGTATCATCGCCATGTTTCAGGAGTTGCCTCCGGAAATGCGGCTGCGTTATGCGGACGTCGATAAAGTCTGCCGCAGCATCCGCCAGAATTACAGCCGGCTCTCGGCCACATCGCAGATGTTCGTCCAGCAGATGGACGCCCGCCTCGAGGGCCTGGCGCATTCCTACGTGCGGCTGCTGCACGCGGCGTTCTCCTACCGGCAGCACCTTCGCACCACGAACCCGAAAGCGATTCAACACGATATCGATGAGTTGCAGCGCGGCCTGCCATCGGAAACGGCGAAGGTTCAGGAGATCAACCGCAAGCGCATCGAAATTCTGACCAAGCGCTTGGAAAAATTCAGGACGGCGGAAGAGAACTGCAACGTTGTGGACGCACAGTGCGCCGCAATCGAGGAAGTGCTGCAACTCATCCGCGATCAATCCGTCACCATGCGCGACCCGCAGCAGCTCAGCGACCAGCTCGAGAACCTCATGCATGATGTCGAGCAGACCGAGCAGACGATCAAAGAGGTGGAAGCGATCTTCGACTTGACCGCCGCCGAGAGCACGCTCGCGCCGCTGCCTTCCGCCGGGCCCCCGCGCACCGATCCGCAGCGCAACCGCATCCGGACCTGAGCTCATGACGACCCCTCAGAACGCACACCTGGAATCGCTGCCTCTCTGGGCACGAGAGCTATCGGAGAAATACTACTCGCGTACGCTGACGATGTTCGTGCTGCACGGCAATGTGCGCGATGTAGTTCCGTTGAAGCGCGGCGACGCAACCGAGTTCGTCACGCTGCAAAAGTTCCTCAGCAACGCCCTGTTCGGCAAGCGCGACTTAGTAATCTTCTACGACCGCGGCGGCGGCCTGAGCTTCGCCGAGCCCGACATGCAGGCGGATTTCCGCCGCGCGCTTTCCGGCTATGACAGCTTCCACGGCACGAACTACGCATCGGGACTGCCGCGCAATCCGGACGGCGTTCTGAACCTCCTGGACAATTACCTGCGCGCCCGCATCCTGGAGGGCAAGAAGATCGCGCTCGTGATCGATTTCGCCGAGACCATTGTGCCCGCGGGCGACGCCTCAGGGATGCCGGCCGAGGACCGGAATGCGCTGGTCATCCTCAAGCGCTGGGCGCAGAACCCTGCGTTTCTGCACGCGGATGTGACGATTTGCCTCATAGCGGAAAACCTGAGCGAGTTGAATCAGGGCATCATGCGGAATCCAGGCGTGGCCGCCATCGCGGTCCCGCTGCCGGATGAGGGCGAGCGCCTGACGTTCATTTGCTCGCAGCTTGCGGGCGCCGCGCTGCCTCCGGGTTCGGACGTTACCGGCACGACGCTCGCCGCGCTGTGTGCCGGTTTGAAGCGCGCACAACTCCACAGCCTCATCAGTCATTCCATCGAGAATCGAATGCCGCTCACGCTGAAGTTTCTGCGGCAGATGAAGAAGGACTTGATTGAGGCGGAGTCCGGCGGATTGCTCGAGTTCGTGCAGAGCCGGTTCGATCTTTCGATGGTGGCGGGCAACGAGGCGGCGAAGAAGAAGCTGAAGGACGCGGCGGCCGCGCTTCGGGCCGGCAAAACCGGCGTGCTGCCGATGGGTTACGTCATCTCCGGTCCTGTCGGGACGGGCAAGACGTTTCTCACCACGTGCTTCGCGGGCGAGGTCGGGATTCCCGCCGTGTCGCTGAAGAATTTCCGCAGCATGTGGCAGGGCGTGACGGAGGGCAACCTCGAACGCGTGCTGAACTTGCTGAAGGCGATGAGCCCGATAGCGGTGATCGTGGACGAGGCGGATGCGCAGCTAGGCACCCGCTCCAGCTCGGGCGATAGCGGCGTGAGCAGCCGCGTGTTCGGCCAGATCGCGGCGTTTATGGGCAACACAGATCTGCGCGGCAAGGTGATCTGGTTCCTGCTGACCTGCCGTCCGGACCTGCTTCCCGTTGACCTGAAGCGCCAGGGCCGCGCCGAGGAACACATCGCGCTGTTCTATCCGGATACGGACGATGAGCGGCTCGCGCTCTTCCGCGCGATGCAGAAGAAGACCGGAGTGGAGATCGGTTCGCCGGATGCGGAGAAGTTCTTCCTCTCGCACTGCGCCGGCCTTTCGGGAGCCGATATAGAAGCGGTGCTGATCCGCGCCAGCATGAAGAGCGCGTTGGAAAACGAGAACGTGGTCGATCTGGACGACCTGAAGGCCGCGCTCGTGGAATTCGTGCCGCCGTCGTACCCCACCGAAATCGAGCTTCAGAACCTGGTGGCGGTGCTGGAATGCACCAGCCGCTCGCTGCTTCCACAGAAGTACCGCGAGGCCGACCGCGCGGAGCTGATCCGCAGGGCGAACGAGCTGTCGGCTTTGCTGGGGGATTGAGAAACCGCTCTCCCGAAAATCGCCGGGCGTGCGCCCGCGAAACCACGAAATCGCTGCCCTGAAAAGTCGAGCGATTGCGAGTGGGGCAGCCCCTCGGGCTGCGCCGGCCTCTCAGGCCGGCCAAGCTGGGCGGGCTGGGAGCCCGCCGCAGGGCACGGCCCTGCCCCACTGTGCTGGATCGCCTCCATCGC
>JAEZIJ010000125.1 GCA_023436715.1 Acidobacteriota bacterium | reverse complement strand
CATGAAGGAAGCCGTCCTCAGCCGCAAGGATGAAAATGGGGTACGGCTTCAGGCAAGTGGAAGTCCGTGGCTTGGGCCTTGTATCAGGGCACGGCTTCAGCCGTGCCCTGATACGGTTCGAGGTCATCGGGCCGCAGGTCAAACCCACAACTCCAGTGTTCCTATAGGGGACGGGCTGCCCGACCCGCTCCCGGTCCCGTTGGACCAGTGTGTGATTTGACCCAACAGTGGGCGAGTTGCACGCTATCAGACCATTGCGGAACGCAATCCTTGGGTTGTATTTCAACATCCCATGACAAAGTATTGAGAAAAGAGGGGATAGACGAAAACTCCGTTTAGGTGTATGATTTTTTTCAACAGCAGCTCACGGCGAGCATTGAGACGATGTGGCGCATCGCAACAAGCTTAAGTATAGGACAACAAGAGATTTAACTATATTTGCAACAGAGCCGGGAAAAGTAGGCCACTCACATGCACTTCACAAAGGGGAGGAGGGAACGTACCATGGTAGCTTTACTGGTCCTGGCAACGTTTGCTGTATTTATCACTGTTGATGTCCTGCTGCACCGCGAGAAGTACAAGTTCCGGGTGGCAGAACCTGAAACTCCCGAGGCTAAGAGCGGTCCCGTGCCGGTGGTCGCCGGGGTAGAACTTCCCGAAACCTTGGCCTATCATCCGGCCCACGTATGGGCTTTCGACGCGGGTAACGGCAGGGTGAGGATAGGGTTGGATGAGTTCGCCGCCAGCCTGCTCGGGCCGATCGAACGCGTGGACGTGCCCCAGCGGGGCCGCTGGTTCCGTCAGGGCGAAAAAGGGTGGTCGGTGGTTACGCCGCACGGCGAGGCCACCATGCTCGCACCCGCCGAGGGTGAGATCGTAGCAGTCAACGAGAAGGCGTTGACCGATCCCGAACTGATTTCGAAAGACCCCTACGGCAGCGGATGGCTGCTGGAGATTTTCTCTCCGGACACGCAGGTCAGCTTCCGTAACCTGTTGACAGGCGGACTGGCGCGGCGCTGGATGGAGCAATCGATGGCCGATCTGCGGCAGTCGCTGGCGCCGGCGGCCGCAATGACGGCCCTGGACGGCGGCCGCATATCCCCGCAATTGGGCACTGAATTGCCCAAGGAAAAGTGGCACGAGATGACTCGACGCTTCTTCCGGACCTGATAAGGGGATCCGATTCATGCGCGCATTATTGTTCGATAACACCAAATGCATCGGATGCGGATCGTGCATGATGGCATGCCGTGAGGAAAACGGCCTCCCGGAAACGAGTGCGCCGGATCTGACAGATCGTCAGTTCACTGTGCTCAAGACCGCCCCAGGCAAGGGCGGCGACGTCAGTTACCGCCGCATGTGCATGCACTGCGAGGATCCGACGTGCGCTTCAGTCTGCCCCGTGGGCGCGCTGCACAAGACAGCCGCGGGCCCTGTTGTGTACAACGCGGACATCTGCCTGGGGTGCCGCTACTGCATCCAGGCGTGCCCGTTCGGCGTGCCGCGTTACGAGTGGTCGTCTCTTGCGCCGCGGGTGCGCAAGTGCACCTTCTGCTCCGGCCGCCTCGCGGCTGGCAAAGTCAACGCCTGCGCCGAAGCCTGCCCCACCGGCGCCACGATTGCCGGCGAGCGTGAGGCGCTCCTCAAGGACGCGCGTTCACGCCTGGCGGCCGAGCCGGACAAGTACGTCCAGAAGATCTACGGGGAACACGATGCGGGCGGCACGTCCGTCCTGATGCTCTCCTCGGTTCCGTTTTCGCAGCTCGGACTTCCGGACAACCTCCCCGCCGAGCCGCTTCCACTGCTCACGTTCCGGATGCTCTCGAAGATCCCCACTCTGGCCGGAGCCGGAAGCTGCATGCTGGCAGGCCTGTGGTGGTTCACGAACCGGAAGGCGGAAGTCGCCCGGGTCGAAGGCGGGAGAGCGAAAACTGGAGGCCGGCAATGACGCGCGTCCGTTCGATTTTCTGGCGCGTGGTGGCGCTGGCCATCCTCGCGGCAGGCGCCTACGCCACATGGGCACGCTTCACGCAGGGCCTCGGGGCTTCGACGAACCTGACCGATAGCTATCCCTGGGGCATCTGGATTGGATTCGACATTCTGTGCGGGGTGGGTTTGGCCGCCGGCGGGTTCACAATCACCTCCGCGGTTTACATCCTGCACCTCGAAAAGCTTCGCCCGATCGTCCGGCCCACGGTCCTGACCGCGTTTCTCGGCTACCTGCTGGTAATCTGCGGCCTGATGTTCGACCTCGGCAGGCCCTGGAACATCTGGCGCGCCATGGTCTGGTGGAACCCGCACTCGGTGATGTTCGAAGTCGCCTGGTGCGTCATGCTCTACTCGACGGTGCTGTTCCTGGAGTTCTCGCCCGTTCTGTTCGAGAAGCTGAAGTGGCCGCGCGCGATCAAGACCGTAAAGACGATCGTGGTCCCGCTGGTGGGGTTGGGCTTCATTCTTTCGACGCTGCACCAGTCCTCGCTCGGCAGCCTGTATCTGATTCTGCCCACCAAGCTTCATCCGCTCTGGTATTCTCCGCTGTTGCCGGTTCTGTTCTGGCTGTCCGCCGTCGCGGCCGGCCTGGCGATGGTGATTTTCGAGAGCGGCATGAGCGCGCGCGCATTCGGCCGCGCGCTCGAGTTCGACCTTCTCCAGGGCGTTGGGAAGGTGATGGTTCTGTTCCTGGGCGCGTTCCTCATGGCCCGCTTCATCGATCTCGGGGCGCGCAACTCGCTCCAGGCCGCGTTCCGCTTCAGCGGCCCGGGGAGCTACGAGGCGGCTATGTTCTGGCTCGAGGTCGCGCTGCTCGCCATCCCAATGGTTCTGGTGGTGTTCCAGCGCATTCGGGGCAATCCTCAGGCGCTGTTCGCTTCGGCCGCCATGGTAGTGGGCGGGTTCCTGGTGAATCGCCTCAACGTTTCGCTCACCGGGCTGGAGGCGGCGGCAAGGACGCGCTACATGCCGTCGTGGATGGAAGTGGCCGTGACCATGTCGATCGTAACCGTGGGATTGATCGTTTTCCGGTATGCCGTTCAATACCTGCCGGTGTTCCACGATGCGAAGCCCGAAGTTGTAAAGGAGGAAACGCGCAGCGCTGTGTATGCGCAGTCTTAGTGCGAAACTGATCGCGGGACTGGTAGCGGGCCTGGCCGGAGTGCTCTTCTGGCTGGGCTCGGCCAATCTCCGTGTCCTTCGCCAGAACCTCGAAGCTACAACCCTGCTGTCCGAGAAGCGCATCGCGGGGATCATCTTCCAATCGACACGCTACAGCATGCTGCGGAACGATCGCGAGCAACTGCTCCAGATCGTCCGCTCGATCAGCGTGCAGCCTGACGTCCGGCGCATCCGCATCATGTCGAAGCGCGGGACCATCCAAGTCTCGACGCAGGCGGATGAGGTCGGCCGGACGCTCGACCAGAAGGCCGAGGCCTGCAATATCTGCCACTCGGCTTCCCAACCCCTTGCCAAACCGGACTCCAAGCAGACCTACCGGTTCTTTGCGTTGAACGGCGAGCGCGTCATAGGCCTTATCCGGCCGATCGAGAACGAGCCGGCCTGTTCCAATGCCTCGTGCCACGCGCACCCGGCCTCACAGCGCATCCTCGGCGTGCTGGACGTTGTCCTCTCGCTGGCCGCGGTGGACCAGGAACTCGCCGCACACGAGCGGCGCATGACGGCACAGGTGCTTCTCTCGGCCCTTCTGATGATGGGCATGGCGGGGCTTCTGGTTTGGTTCCTTATCAGCCGGCCCATCCGCCGCCTGATCGCCGGCGTCAAGATCCTCGGCTCCCGCCAGTTGAGCTACCGCTTCAACTTCAAACGGAGAGACGAGATCGGCGAACTGGCAGGCGCTTTCGACAACATGGCAACGGAAGTGGAGAGCCTGAATCAGACGCTCGAAGCCCGCATACAGCGCAAGACGAAGGACCTCGAAGCGGCCCAGGAGAAGCTGATCCACTCAGAAAAGCTGGCCTCGCTCGGTGAACTCTCGGCCGCCGTGGCACATGAAATCAACAACCCGCTCGCGGGCATTTTCACTTATGCGCGGCTGCTCGAAAAGAAACTGGCGCCCGGAAAGCCCGCGCTGGAGTGGATCCAGACCATCGAGCGCGAAAGCAAGCGCTGCGGCGAGATCGTAAACAACCTGCTCGTATTCGCCCGCCGCCAGCATACCGAGATGGCAATGGCCGAAGTGAAGACCATCGTCGAGCGCACTGTTGCCGTCGTCCAGCACAAATTGCACATGAACGGGGTCGCGCTCGCCACCGAGGTGGCGGAACTGCCCCAGATCTACTGCGACGCCTCACAGATCCAGCAGGTCCTCACGGCCATCATCATGAACGCGGTGGATGCTCTTTCGGGCCAGGGCCCCAAAGATGGAAACATTCGCATCCATGCGGCGCTGAGCGGCGAAGACCGCGTGGATATCGCCGTCGCCAACGACGGGCCGCCGATACCGAAAGAGGTTTTGCCGCACATTTTCGAGCCATTCTTCAGCACCAAGCAGGCAACCTCAGGCGTGGGCCTCGGGCTTGCGGTCACTTACGGCATCGTAAAGCGCCACGGCGGGGAGATACAGGTCGAAACCGGCCTGGAGACGATATTCCACGTGATCCTGCCCGTCGGCGAACAGCCCGGCGAGCCCAAAAAATTGGAGACAACAGATGTCGGAAGAGAAGCTGTCGATCCTGATCGTCGATGACGAGGAAGTGGTGCGCGACTCGCTCGTGCACTGGTTCACCGAGGAGGGGTATGACGTCGATTCATCGGCCAGCGCGCCCGAAGCCCTCTCAAAACTCGCCGGCCGCGAGTTCGACCTGGTGATCGCCGACATCCGCATGCCGGGCATGGACGGCATCGAACTGCTGGAGAAGATCCGCTCGGAACAGCTCGACACAAGCGTCATCGTGATGACCGGGTACGCCTCGGTCGAGACCGCGGTGCACGCGCTCAAGCACGGCGCGTTCGACTACATCACGAAGCCTTTCGACCCGGACGACCTTTCGGTTATCGTACGCAACGCGCTCGAACAGCACCGCCTCAAGCGGGAAAACCGGATGCTCCGCCAGCAGCTCACGGATAACAGCGGCCTCACCGAATTGATCGGTCAGAGCGAAGCGATGCACCACGTCCGCGAGCAGATCGAAACCGTTGCCGGCGTCGATTCCACCGTGCTCATCGAGGGCGAGAGCGGCACAGGAAAAGAACTCGTAGCCCGCGCGATTCACCGGCTCAGCCCGCGCCGTTACAATCCGCTCGTCGTCGTACACTGCGGCGCACTGACCGAGACGCTGATCGAAAGCGAACTCTTTGGCCACGAAAAGGGCGCCTTCACCGGCGCGCAGTACCGCAAGAAGGGCAAGTTCGAAGCCGCGATGGGCGGAACGGTTTTCCTGGACGAGATCGCCGATATCAGCCTCAAGACTCAGACCGACCTGCTGCGGGTCCTCCAGGAGCGCGAGATCGTGCGCGTCGGCGGAACGCAGTCGATCAAGGTGGATTTCCGCGTCGTCGCCGCTTCAAACCGCAACCTGACCGACATCGTGAAGGAGGGCCGGTTCCGCTCCGACCTTTTCTACCGGCTGAACGTATTCACTATCCACCTGCCGCCGCTGCGCGACCGCCACGGCGACATCCCCCTGCTCGCTACGTACTTCCTCGATAAGTACAGCGGGCAGATGAACCGCAAGTTCACGGGCTTCGACCGGTCGGCTATGGATCTGCTCATCGGCCACAACTGGCCGGGGAACGTCCGGGAACTGGAGAATATCGTGGAACGCGCCGCCGTGGTCGGGCACGAGCCGCTCGTCCGCGCGCATGACCTGGCGCTGACTCGCCCGCTGGAGGGCTCCGACGACCTGACGATCGAAAGCCTCGAGCGCCGCCACATCGTCCGTGTGCTCGATGATTTCGCCTGGAATCAGACTCAAGCCGCCAAGGCGCTCGGCATCGATCGCGTCACCCTGTATCACAAGATCCGCCGTTACGGTTTGAAGCCGCCGGCCAAAGCGGCGCGAGTGTAGTGTGGTGCCGGAAATCGCCATTGAAAACCACCAGTGGGGCAGGTCTCCAGACCCGCGCCGGGCGTCCACGCCCGGCCATGCTGGTTGCGGGCCGCAGACGTGGACGTCTGCCCTACTCACTGTGGCGCCCTTGCGGTCCTGCCCGAGCGTGTTCCGCGTGGGGCAGCCCCTCGGGCTGCGCCGGCCTCTCAGGCCGGCCACGCAGGCGGGCTGGGAGCCCGCCGCAGGGCGCGGCCCCGCCCCACTGGACCGGGTCTCTGCGTGCAGGAGTTTCAGCAGTTGATTCTGGTACCTATCGGCGATTTTCCGGAGCAGGTACTCGCGGACCTGTCGCGGCGAACCTCAATTCCGATCGGCCCCTCGCGCGTCGATCCTGCCGTGGCGTGGAGCCCTATGCGCGGGCAGTACGATTCCACGCGTCTCATTGCGGAGTTGAAAGCGCGCTACGGCGGAATCGTTATCGGAGCCACAGCCTGCGATCTGTACATCCCTGTGCTGACGTTCGTCTTCGGCGAAGCCGAAATGCCTGGACGCGCCGCCGTGTTCTCAATCCACCGGCTGCGCGAAGAATTCTACGGCCTGCCGCCGAACGTTGAGCGGCTCGAGAACCGCGCGCTCCGCGAACTGCGGCACGAATTCGGACATTTACGAGGGCTGGCCCACTGCCCGGATTGGTCCTGCGTGATGAGTTCGGCGCACTCCGTGGAGCGGGTGGATACGCGCAGGGACGACTATTGCGAGGACTGCCGCGCCCGGCTGGTATACTGGACCTCAAACCCGGAGGACACCCACGCTTGAAAAACTTCGATGAGTCTCCGTTTCTCGTGATCTGGGAAGTGACGCGCGCCTGCGATCTCGCGTGCGTCCACTGCCGCGCCTCCGCCGACCCGGCTCGCCACCCCGCGGAGCTTTCCACCGAGGAAGGGTTCCGCCTGCTTGAGACCATCAAGGAATTCGGCGACCCGATCATGATCTTCACGGGCGGCGATCCGCTCAAGCGCCCCGACCTTTTCCAACTGCTGGAGAAGAGCGTTCAACTCGGGATGCGCACCACTGTTTCGCCGAGCCCCACGCCGCTGCTCACGGCCGACGCCCTCGCTGGCTTCAAGCGAGTCGGCGTGGCCCGCATCTCGATCAGCGTGGACGGCTGGGATGTCGCCTCTCACGACGATTTCCGGCAGGTCCCCGGTTCGTTCGAGCGCGCCATTTTCGCGCTTGAGGAATCGCAGCGCATCGGGCTCTCCACTCAGATCAACACCACCGTGAGCCGGCACAATTATGGGCATCTGGGCGAAATCGCCGATATCGTGGACCGCGTCGGCGCGGATATGTGGGACGTCTTCTTCCTCGTGCCGACCGGGCGCGGCGCTTCGCAACAGGAATTGAACGCTGAAGAGTTCGAGGAAGTTTTCGGCTTCATGTACGAGCGCTCCAAGGCTTCGCGCGCCGTCATCAAGACGACGGAGGCGATGCACTACCGGCGCTATCTGATGCAGATGCGCAAGGCGGAGGGCGGCGGGAACGGCAAGGGGCATCCCGGCGACAATCCTCTGAACCGCATGGCGGGGATCAACAGCGGCCGCGGGTTCGTGTTCGTCTCCAGGACAGGCGAGATCTACCCGAGCGGCTTCCTGCCGATCTCATCGGGCAACGTGCGCCGGCGTTCGCTAGTGGACGTGTACAGGAACGCAGCCCTTTTCCGTGTGCTGCGAGACAGCACTTGTCTGAAGGGGAAATGCGGCCTGTGCAACTACCGGAATCTCTGCGGCGGCTCTCGCTCCCGCGCCTATGCTCTCACCGGCGACTACCTGGCCGAAGAGCCTCGGTGCATTCACCAGCCCGATACCTCTACGGGTGGCTAAACTCGTTCGCGCGCGGGACCAACTCGAAATACGTCTGTGAAGACACATTCGTGTGCCAATACCCGGTCCACTGCGCGTAGGCGACCACGCCGAGGAAAACCACCGCCATCCCGGCGGCGATCGCCCAGACAGGCACGCGGCGCTTGGTGACCACCACCATTTCGAGCGCGCCCTGCGCCGGGCACGCTGCGACGCACTCCATACATGCCGTGCACTCGGCCGATTTGATGGTGACCAGCTTATCCACTGGCAAGCGAGCCGGGCACGCCTTCGCGCACTTCGCGCAGTCGATGCACAGGCTCTCCTCCCGGCGTATGCGAAGCGGGCTGAGCAGCGCCGGCAAGCCCAGAAGTGCACCGTACGGGCACAGATAACGGCACCAGAAGTTCTGTACGAGCACCGAGAGTACAACCAGCGCCGCAATCACCACGGCCCCCGTCATGCCCAGGAAACGGAAGAAGTTCAGCATCTTCACGTCGGCAATCACCCCGTACGGCCCTTCGAGGAACGCACGAATCGCCGCAACTGACATGCCGCCCACAGCGTAAAGGAAAAGTCCGAGCAGGATGTATTTCAGACCGCGCAGCGGAATATCGGCCCACCGCGGCAACGCGAAATTCCGCCGGAACATCCGCCGGCCCAGCCGCCAGAGCGCCTCAGAAAGCGTGCCGATCGGGCAAAGCCAACTGCAGAACGCTTTCCGGAACACAAACGCGATCGCCAGAAATGCTATCAGCAGGAACATCCCCGCCGGGTGGACCGCCGGCACCTGCCCCGTGAGCAGGTACGATTTCAGGTTCATCAATCCGGCGATCGGTAGCCAGCCCTCAACGCCCGGTGGCCGCTGTGCCCAGACGGTCGTGCCGCCCGTCTCGTAGAACCTGACGAAAACGCAGAACTCGATCCCGATCCAGACGTTCAGCGCAAGGAAAACGAGTTGAATCGCCCGGCGAAGCCGCTGCGAGTAGTCCCCCGCCCGCCGGTTGACGAGTTTCTTCCTCCCGTTCCGGACGGGCGCCTCGGGTTCGGTGGTTGCCTGGGCCGCCATGGACACCAGCGTAGACTGCGTGCAAGTCCGGCCGCAGTGACCGCGGTCACAATCCGCCTCTTCAGGCAATGCCGCGCGGTCAGCGTCAGAACGAGATGTTCACGATCTCATCGCCGCCCGCCGCCGAACGGACCCGCACATGAAGGTTTCCTGATTCCTTGTCGAAGAACCACGTCCCCGGCGCAAGCCTGGCGCGATCCGCGACTTTCGCAAATTCCTTCGAACCCAACTCCACCTTCTTGCACGAACGGCTGTGGTGGATCACCCAGTCGTACGTCCGGTCTTTCAACGACTCGCTTTCGAGCCGCATGAACTCCGTCGCAGGCGCGGCGTGTACCTGCGTGATGTCCCCCAGATCCTCTTCAAACAGGAAGAACTCAGCGGCAAGACTCGGAAAATAGTGAAGCTCCATGGTGCCGCCCGCGGATTCCGGAGCAAGCGGCAGAATGCATCCATTTCTGCTGAACATGGGCAGTTCTCCCGGAACCGTGCGCACCGTCACTTCCTGGCGCCCCTTGTACACCTCGTTCGTTCTCAGGTCCGTCCAGATCCCTGGCGGAAAATATACGCGGACGCTTTCAGCAGGGTCCAGCACCGGCGCTACCAGCAGTTCGTCCCCGACCATGAACTCGTCCGTGTGCTTCCATGCTTCCGCATCCCTCGGGAACTGCATCGCCAGGGGGTGAATCAGGGGGATGCCGCGAGTGCGCGTTTCGTATCCGTACGCGAGCATGTACGGAACCAACCTCGTCCGCAATTTCACCATGCGGCGATAGGCATCTCCCCCTTCCGCCGCACCCACTACGGGAAGAAACGCGGCCAACTGTGAAGCGCGCTCCGATAAGACGCCTCCCGCGAGCTGGTACGCCGCGAGGTTGAACGCCGGTACGAGCATGGCCGACATGCTCTCGTGCTGAAGCGAGTAAACCGCGTTCCGCAGGTCTCGCCACGAAGCTTTGACCTCGGGCGCCGCCTTCGGCTTGCGAACTACCAAGTCTTTCGATCCGAAGTCGCCGTTTTCACCGGTCGCGGCATAGTGCTCCTCCAGAATCTCCTTCGGCGACGGCCCATTGTAGAAGAAGTACTCGACGCGGTCTCCCGGAATCAGCACCCGCTTCACGCCGTCCTGCGACGATGCAAGATCGAACTTGTACGCCGCCGGTGTGCGGAAGTACTCGCCGTAGCCGGCGCTGGAGATGAGAAACGGTCTGCGCGTCTCCACCACCGAGCCGCGCAGGTTCAGACTTGCAGTGCTGCGCGAGCCGAGTCCGTAGAAGCGCTCAGCAGGAGCCCCCGCGCTCTCTACACTCACCGCCGCGCCCGCGCGCCCGAACGAGATGTCCGCGAGCGGCCCCTCGCCGCTTCTTACTTCAACGCGGCTGCCGTTCTTGTCCGCATCCACCGTGAGGTAGCGGGTCTTGAAACGAACACGCGTTCCGAGATCCTCCACTTTGACATCGAGCGCTTCGCTCACCGGCTTTGCGCTGCGCGGAGCAGCGCTCCACGTTCGCGCATATCGAAACGTGGACGCGCTCACCCACTCGATCTCCGCCCAGCCCTCGGCCGGACTCAGTTCAAAGGTGTTAGCACGCTTCGTCTGTGCAAACAGACTCCCGGCCATCAACGCAACCGCAAGGATCGACTTCGACATCTACAGAGTGACCAGCCGTTCCTGGATTTCGCCGGTGACGCGCGCCTCACGGTCGTCCACGAATACGTTCACCTCGGAGCGTATGCCGAAGTTCGGCAGATAGACGCCCGGCTCGACCGAGAAGCACGTCCACGGAATCACGCGCCGCTCATCGTGGGTCTCCAGGTTATCCATGTTCGCGCCCGCGCCGTGTACCTCAGCGCCAATTGAGTGGCCTGTCCGGTGGATGAAGTATTCGCCGAAACCGCGCTCCCGGATGAACCCGCGCGCAGCGTCGTCCACTTCGTAGCCGCGCAGTTCGCGCCGTGCTTCCACCGCCTCCTGCACGGCCTTCACGGCCCGGTCGCGCGCCTCGCGCACAACCTCGAACACATTCAATACGTCAGAGGGCGGCTCGCTGCCGCAGAAGCCGGTCCACGTGATGTCGTAGTAGACCCCGTCGGGCGCGTCCACCTTCGCCCACATGTCGATCAGCAGAACGTCGCCGCGCCGTATCTCGCGATGCGCCTCTTCCAGCGGCTCATAGTGCGGATTCGAGCAGTTCTCGTTCACCGCTACGATCGGGCCATGGTCGGTCACCAACCCCGATTCCGCGAAGCCCTTGAGGATAAACTGCTTCACGTCGAACTCAGTGACACGCTGCTCGTTTTGCAGGCAATCCTCGACCAGCCGGAACGCGTTCCGCCTCACCTCGTCAACGCCGCGCCCGGCCTGAAGGTGCCGCTCCAGGTTCGCACGCGTCCAGCGCGCCTCGAAAGTCTGGATGAGGTCGGCGGAGGTTACGACTTCCACGCCCGCGTCGCGCACAAGCTCCACCGTGCCGGCGTCCACCATCGACACGTACGGGATCGCACACTGAGGCGAATACTGCATCGCCACCCGCCGGCAACCCTCGAGCAGGCGCCGCAACCCACCGGCCTGTTCCGCCCAACTCGAATACCTCTCGATAAGCCCCGGCAGCGACTCAAGCACGAGCGGCTCGATCCTGTGAACCAGCCCTTTCGGCTCGCCATTCGCCGGAATCAGGTAATACCATCGCCGCGTCACCGTCAGTTCCGGCGGCAGCCCTAAAACCCGATAGGCCAGAGGGTCGCGCCGGTGATGGTCGAAAAACAGCCACCCGTCCAGCCGCTCAGCCCGCAGGAACTGCTGAATCGCGTTCAGGTCCATAGCTCAAGCCTCTTCGAAAAATGGTCCCCACTTTTCCTTAGACGGCGCCGGCGTCATCAGGCTGACGATAAACAGGCCCGCCAGCGATACGCCCAGAGCCGGGTAGATCGCATCGATTCCCAATGGCGACCCCGTCACATTCCACACCACGGTGACGGCCGTGCCAAGCGCAATCGAAGCAATGGCGCCCGCCGTGGTCGCCCGCTTCCAGAAGAACACCGCCATCACCACCGGAGTCACCGCCGCGCCGTACACCGTGTACGCGTACATCGCCGCTCCAAGAATCGATTCGAAATAGGCGCCCTGCACCAGCGCGTAGACGCCCAGCAGGATAACAACCACACGCGACACGACCAGCTTCCGCCGCTCCGTCGCCTTGCGGTCGATGAACCGCCCGTAGATATCGTGAATGATGTTCGTGGCAGGAGAGAAGAGGTAGTTGTTCGCCGTCGAGATCACCTTCGCGAACACTCCGCCGAGCAGAAGCGCGCCCGGCAGGGCCGGCAGCCCCATCCGCGCGGAAATCGCTATGATCTCCCGTGGATTCTCCGGATGGAACTTCGCGCTGCCAACGACCGCGATCGCCACAATCAGAGTCTCCAGCACCAGCGTGCCCACGATCCAGCCCGCCACCGCGAATCTCGCGTCCTTCTCCGAACGCGCCGAGAAGAACTTCTGGTACATGCTCTGGTTGCCGATCAGCAGCAGCATCGTCGGAAACATGAATCCCAACGCCTGCCGCAAGCTGATGGTCCCGAGCACCTGAAAGTGGCTGTCCGGAAGCGCCCGCCGGATCTCGCTCCACCCGCCCACGCCGTTGAGCAGCACCGGGAACGCTATCATGACGATGCCTGTCACCAGCGCCCCGATCACCAGGTCTAGGTACGCCACGGACGCCATGCCCGCCCCCGCCGTGAACGCGATGACGAACGCCGCGATCAGGTACATCCCGTGTTCACGCGCCAGGTCCGGAAAAATGAGATGAAGAATGTCGCCGCCGGCCTTGATCTGGTAGCTCGTGATCGTCGTGTACGCAATCACGATTGCGATCGTGCCCAGCACGCGTGCCGTTGCGTTGTATCGTGCCTCCAGCAGATCCGGGACCGTGAACTGCGCAAACCGCCGCGCCCGCCCCGCAATCCCCCAGATGATGAGGAGCCCGAGCCATCCGCCCGCCGGCTGCCATAGCGCGGCGAAACCGTTCCTGTACGCGTTTTCGCCGCCCGCAAACAAACTGCCCGCGCCGATCCACGATGACAACAGCGTGAATACCAGCACGGCCCACGGCAGCTTTCGACCTGCAACCAGAAAGTCCGCCTGGTTCCGGACCCTCATCGCCTTCCAGATCGTCACGCCCGAAAGCACCGCGACGACGCTCGCCACGACAATTACGTAAATCACAACGCCCTAGAGGGTCCTCCCGATCACTTTCCGATGCCGCACCTCTGTGCGGAAACTCGCGACTCCGGCGGCCCCTTTCGGGTCCACCACTCGGAAGCTTAGCACGTCGTCAAGCCAGTCCTGGCTCGTCCCGTCCCAATGCTGCGTTGCTGCTGTGAGCGTGTATTCCTGCTGCGCCAGCATGCACTCGACGTCGAAGTCCACCTGGATCTCTTCGCCTGCCGGGACCTCGCCCAGTTCACTCCGCTCCAGCCGCGTGTTGGTTCCAAACACGTCGATGCCGAGCCGGTTGCGAATCAGGATACCCACGATCGGGTCCACCACGTCATGACGAAACCGCGCCGAGACTCTCACAACCACGCGCTCACCCGTCAGCACCGTTGTACACGGCTCACCCTGGACGTTCAACATCTCTACCCCGGTGATCTGGCTCGTCCCGTCGCCGTGGCGAAAACTGCTCGCCATTGCAATCCCGTTCACGTCATCCGGGCCTCGCTTCTCCCGCTCGACGACCAGCCCCACGTAGCGGTTCACAACGTCGCGCGGGCTGCCCTCGGCCTCCACGCGCCCGTCGAGCATCAGCACCGCACGTTCCGCGAGCCGCTTCACCAGCCCCAGATCGTGCGACACGAACAGCACCGTCACTTTGCGTTCCTTGAGTTCTTCGAATTTGTGTATGCAGCGGTTCGCGAAGATCGCGTCGCCCACCGCCAGCGCCTCATCGACGATCAGAATCTCGGGGTCGACGTGTATCGCCGTCGCGAACGCCAGCCGCACGTACATCCCGCTCGAGTACTCTTTCACGGGGCGCTCGATGAAATCGCCGATCTCCGCAAACGCCGCGATGCGCGGGAAGGCGCTCTCGATCTCTGCGCGCGAGAGGCCCATCACCTCCCCGCTCATGAACACGTTCTCGCGCCCGGTGAACTCCGGGTTGAAACCCGCGCCCAGCTCCAGCAGAGCCGCCACGCGCCCCTGGGTCACCACACGCCCGCGCGTCGGCCGCAGTATGCCGCTCACGATCTGGAGCAGCGTGCTCTTTCCCGATCCGTTCGGCCCGACAATCCCCAGAATCTCGCCGCGCTCCACGCTCATGCTCACGTCGCGCAGCGCCCAGAAATCGGAATGCGCTCGCCGCGAACCGAAAGGCAGCAACTCGAAGATGCGGTCCGAAGGACGGCGGTATTGGTGGAAGACCTTGGAGACGTTTTGAACCAGAACGGCGGACAACAATCCCTCCTACCGCGGAACCGCCGAGCGGATCTGCTTCGTCAACCGCGCGAAGCGTTCGCCGAAGCGCCGCGCCTCATCGCGTTCCTTCTCGCTGATTCCCGGTCTGCCGCCAGTCGTCGCCTGCGGGCCCGTGATGCCGTAGCCTTCCTCGTCCACCCCACCAATGACGATGAACCGCATCGCCAGGAATGCCGCCAGCGCCGAAAGGCGCGTCAGATCCTTGCCCGATGCGACCGCGCCCGCCGTACAGAACACTCCCGCCGTTCGGCCCTCGCCCAGGGTCTTGCCGGCCTTGGCCAGCACCTCGCCCACCCGCTCCACAAAGTGTCTCGATTCCGCTGACATGTCCTGCCAGTACACCGGCGCGCCCAGCACGATTCCATCCGACCTCAGAATGTCCTCCGCGCTCACATCGGCCGTCTTGCGCAGAACGGCCTCAACGCCATCCACGCGCGCCACGCCCACGCGAACAGATTTCGCCAGCGCTTCGGTATTACCCGTTACGGAGTGGTATGCGATCAGGATGCGCACCGGCGCCGCTGCGGCAAGCGACAACGCCAATGCGAACAGGAGGATCAGCCTCTTCACACACGTGCCCTCCTATAAACTGTACAGGTTGGAAGCAATAAAGGACAACTAACAGGTGGCAGGAAGAACCGGGGACACTCCGAGCGGGTCACATCGAATCTCGCACTCACCGGAGGCACAGGCGTGTCCCCGGTTCTTGGGCCTTAACCTTGGAAGGAACTGCGGCGGCTGCCCTCAGGCAGCGGCGCGGGGTATCCGATCAGGCAAAACTGATCCAGCGCAAACAACACAATCGACTCCACACCCTCGGCCTTCGCCATCCGTACCTCTTTCATCCATGGCGCCGTAGGATCGCTGATGCCAATCAGGTGCGCGCTCTTCTGCCGCGGAAAACCCCGCACCATCGGCAGCACAATCGACGTCCGGCACTTGTCGAGGTTGCGGCCGTAAGTGAATCCGAAGCTCTCCGTCTTCAAACAGTCGAGCACCTCCGGAGTCCAATCCTCCTCCGGATAGTTGATGGCCGTATTGAATTCCGTCTCGTTGACGTCCAGCGGATAGAGGACTTCGAACCGGCAATCCGGGAACGACTGCCGCACGTACGCTATCACCTGGTCTGTGAAATTCCCGATCAGCGCCGGCAGGAAGCCGGCCTCCCGCGGATACTCCGCCACCGGAACCGTGTTCTCGGTGATGACTGCCATCTCCGTCCCGTACGCCGAGGCAAAGGCCGCCTTCGTGTACTCGTCGTAGAATGGCATCCCCGATCGTGCGTCACGGAAATACCACCACTGGCACTCGCCGAACTGTAGATACGGCTGCATCCCGGCGTCTTGCATGATCTCCGCCAGGTCCCTGAACGCCTCGCGCCAGAACGCGATACTCGCCGGCGAGAAGTTCGTTTGCAGCGCGGGAGTGTTCAGCCACACGGCGTCCCCCGCCGGCCCACGCTGCGCAACTCCTGCCTCCAATGACGGATCGCCGTGCTGCAACTCCGTGCTGAGCGCTGCCGCCGCATCAATGCCGCGCGCCCTGAGCGCTGAGAGGAAACTCCGCGTCCAGTCGCGCACCGCGCGGTTCAGCCTCGGAACCGAGTGAAGATCCGTTCGCCACTCCCCATCCGCTCCGCCGGCCAGCGTCGAGCCGCTCGCCCGCACCGTGAACCCCGCCGTCGTCGTGCTCGCCGAAATCGTGACGCTGTTCCCGTCCGCGCCCATCGACCGCGAATACAACCGCAGCACGTTCCCATCCGCCGCGGCGCGCACCGCCATGTATCCGCGGTTGATCTCCAGTTCCAGCGCCTTCGCCACCGTCTCGGCCGTGTCCCCGATGTAGTGCAAGTGACTCAGCACCAGTGTACCGTTTGGATTGCCTGTTCGCCCGATCGTCAACTCGGTCTTCTCGCCTGGGCCGAACACTGGCGATCCTTCGAACTCCACTGTCGCCGACGCGTACTCGTGCCCCGCGCGAACGAGTTCGTAAAACCACATCGCCCCGACATAGTGGTTCTGCCGTCCGCGAAACCCGAGCGCGTCGATCATCCACGCCGTCCGCTCGGGAGCGAGGCTGATCGAGTGGTCCGTATCCCAGTCCGTCGCGAGTGTCACCTTGTCGTCGCTCTCCACCGCTCGTACAGCGGCTGTTGGAATCGCGACCTCGATGAAGTCGAAGTAGAAGGCGCCGCCTGCGGGACCGGCGAACTCGATCGCCACTGTATGGCTGCCCGCCGCAAGGCTCCCCAAGAATGCCCGGGCAAGAACGTCCTCGCCCGGAACCAGCAAGTCCATCTGAACCGCCGGCGCCCCGTCCACCGAAACTCTGATCTGCCCGCCGTTGTAAACCCACCGCGTACCCAGATACAGAGAATGCTCCGCCGAAGCCCGGTATGCGCAGCTCAGCCCCGCCCCAGCGGACTCCGTCCAATGGATCGTCCCGCCCGAGAAGTTTCCTTTCGCCGTGCTCCACTCACCCGTGTAGCTCACCTCCGGAGCGTCGTCCTCGATTCGGCGGCTGCCCGGCCCGGCAACGAAGTACGTCTTGTTACTCCCACTCACGGTCCAGTTACTAACATCCACCGAGAACTCGGACCGATCAAACGCGCCTCGCTGGAAGTCCGCCGCCCACGTCCACCGCATCTTCCGGACCGCCGTCGCCAGAATCGCATTTCCGTCCACGTCGATCAGGTTTGAGAAGCTCAGATGCACGCGCCACTTCGTAGGTGAGGCGCCGCCGCTGAACTGCGCATGCCAGGGGCCCCAGCTTTCAGTCCGTGCTCCGGATACGAACCCGTACACACCAACCCGGTTCCAGTTCGCTCCCGCTGCCGTCGCGGTCAGAATCAATCTGGTCCCCGAGGCCGCGGCCCGCACGCTCGTCGATCCCGCATTGATCGCGCCGGCGAGCCCCGCCACCGCTGCCTTGAGCGTGTCCCAACCTGCCACCCAGTAGTTGTACTGCTCGGTGCCCCACACGATCCCGATGTAGTCGCCGCCGCTCGGCGTGCCCTGAAGTTCCAGCTCCGCAGTGGCCGCCGCGTAGTCGCCCTCGATCGGACTCGCATAGTCCCGCAACCGCACGAGCCGCGGCATTGCCGCCCCCTCGATCCAGATCCGAAGGTAAGGCCACTCGACCGTCGGATACAGGTCGGAATCCACTGGCATGCAGTTTGTACGGGCCTCGTCATAGGTCAGTTCGAGCCCGCTGAGGTCCCCGTCGGGAAGGTTACGGAAGGCGGGGTGCTCAAAGACATTGTCGCGGTTCCACTCCACCACCGCCCAGTCGAACTGTTGCCGCCAGCAGCCCGAAATCCTGAACCCCGTCGCACTCGCGTTGCTCAGCGCCGCAATCGCTGAAGGCCGCTCGAAGTAGCACTGCAGGTCGCGGTCCGGCCTGAGTTTCTCAAGACGCTCTGTCATCTCCATTCGCCTCAGAACCGGATCATAACCGTCAGGTCGCGCCCAGGCGTTGACTCCGCGCTTTGCGCCACCGAGAGTATGTTTAGAGTAAGTTCACTCCCCGCGGCCAGAGGCGCCAGCCCAAAGCCGTGTACCACATTGGAGTACTGCGACCCTGGCTCTATGACGAGCAGGCAGTACCGGCTGCCGCCGGCAACAACCTCCATCTCTACCGGGCCGCCCGTCGGAGCTTCGTTCACCATGGCGAAAACGTGCCTCACCGAGTGCGCCTCCTCGACGACAATCGGCGGCGCCGCGTCAGTCTGTATCGCAAGATGGCCCTCCACCTGAATCGTGAGTTGCCCGCCTGACAAGGTCCTCAACCCTCCGTCCACGGACCCCGTGTAGCACGCGATCGCCACATCACTGTGGCCCTTGCCGTTCGTGACATACAATTCGGCGCTCGCAACCCGAGCATCGGGCAAGGAAACCGGATAGCTGAAGCCGCCGCTCGCCGGACTCCCGAAGAAGTCCCGCGGGAAGGCCACTACAAACACCTTCTTGCTCAGGTGATACACCGGGGTACCCGCCGCATGCGCCTCGGCTTCCGAACCCACACCTCGCCTCACGCGATATCGCATGCCGCCGTCGAGCACTTCCTCGACCCGCATCACCTCCGAGCCGACCTGCACCAGTTCGACGCCCTCTCCGCAGGCCCTCGTGAGCGTGACCATATCGTCTGCGGGTCCCATCGCCGCACTCAGCACGTTCGCTGAAGGGCTGCGCAGCTCATCCCAGTAATTCAACGTCAGCGTCGCCGATGTAATCGTCCGTGTGTTCGTCAGGTCCTGGAACGCAACCGGCCCGAACTCCACCATCCCCTTGCCCCTCGGTGACAACCCAAAAGCCGGCTTGCCGGGTACATCCATGTCAATCGCCGCTCCCGCGCCCGTAATTCGCCAGCGGGTCAACGGCGATAAGCCCCACGCGCACTCGCGGTCGAGCGCATTTGCCGCCCTGCCCGAAACGTGTACGGTCATGCCAACCCGGCTCGGAATCTCGAATTCAACCGGGCTGCTGGTCCCTGCCGCACCCAAACGCCACCCCGATTCGGCGATCACAAACGAACTCGTCGCATCCGGCTCCACATCCCACTTAGGAAGAACCGTAAGCGTACTCGCAGTGTTCGAAACCACCGCGCGCTCCTGGCCGGCTCCTGTTCCGCGCGTGATTCGAACCACCATCCCGCGATACCCGTCCTCCGGCATGCCGAGTGTCGAGTTCCCGATCCTATCGACTGAGTAAGTCGTCGCCCCGCACTCCGGCGCCAGTTCAAACCGCCAGTAAAAGTTCGCGTGGTCGTAGTTGGCATCAGGCGGTCCCATCGGACCGGCTTCCAGCCCGCCATCGGCGAAGCTTCCTGCGATCGCCTGATTCGATGCGATCCGAAGCATCTGCGCCGGATTCGTTCCGCGATACACATGGAAACTCACCGCGCTCTCGCTGAAGCTCAGCCCTTTGAGCGTGACCGTATTGGTGTTTGTGCCCGCAGGGATCACCGCCCGCACTACGAACGAAAGTCCGCCTTCTCCTTCGAACGCATCCACCGCGCTCACGGCGTAGTACAGCGTCTGGTCCCCTCTGTGCGCACCTCCCGAAGCATGTACGTCGGCTGCGAGACTGAGAACAGGGATTCCCACGCCCGATAGCGTGGGCCGCGCTGGCGCCACGAACCCGGCCGCGAGCGTCAGGTTCGCAGTCCCGTCGGCGCCGCCCCTGCTCGTCTCCACGATTTCGAATTGCGGGGTGCCGTCCTCATCCTTGACCTTCCCAACCAACGGCCGGGGTGTACCCGTCCCCGATCCCGCTTGTCTTCCCGCCCGCGAGTTCTCCATGCTGCTCTCATCGGAGTACCACTCATCGCGGTGAATCTGTGCGCTGACCTTTACACTGCCGTAGTTTGAGCCCGGCGCAACCTTCAACACCCGGAATGGCTGCCGTTCCAGTCCTTCTTTCAAGTAAGTCACCGTGATCAGGTCTCCCGGCCGCAGCGCGACTCCTTTTACGCTCGTCTCCAGCTCGATGTAAGTGTTGCCGGCCACTGCCTTACTCAGGTAGTAAGATGCAACTCGCGCCGCTTGGTTGAAATTCGCCACCCCCAACGCCGGCAGCCTCACGCTGACTTCCTGCCCCACCTTCGCTACGTCATCCGCATCGGTCAGCGAGAGGCTGTCCTGCTGGTACTCGTTGAAGGCATCCTGGAACTCCAGGCTCACCCGGTTCGCGCTCTCTGCGGTGCTCCTCGACCACATCCGAACCGATGGCTCCCCTCTCTCTCTCCGCAGAATGCCCGACAAGCCGTTCGTTCCATCTCCGAATTCGTAGCCCGGCCAACCGCCGTCCAGCGGACCTGTGCTGTTCGATCCGGGCGCCTTCACCGGCTGCTGTACCGCAAGCGTGTTCTCCACCCGCAGCTCCAGCCTGCCGCCGATTCCGTACGTCAGAAGCATTCGCGCCCCGTTCCGAATCCCACGGATCAGGTCCGCCGCACTTCGCCGCCGTCGCACAACCAGGTTGCACTGGAACCTCGGAACTTGCACTGTGTTGCCGTGCAGATCGCGGGCCGTGATCAGTTCCTCGCACGTCTCCGCCGCCCGGCCGAAGCTCGGAAGGTCGATCTCGTCCAAGGTCCAACCGCATCGCCGTAGGACATCCAGCAGCACCCAGGCCGGGTTGTTCGTGAACCCCTCGCCCAGGTAACTACCATCGGCGCCGTACCGGTCGAGCTTCATCCCCTCCACCAGCACCTCGATCTGCGGCAACGATCGCCCATTGCTCACCTGGTTCGGAACCACCACCGAAAGCACCGCCATGCTTCCGTAAGCATCCCCGAGCGGCTTGCCCGCCGAGTCTACATAGTCAAGGTTGAAGCCGCCTACCCGGCCGCCCATTGAGATCACGTTGAACCAACCCGTGGCAGTCATCTTCGCCCCGGCCCGGCCAGCCGGGATTTCCATCCCGTTCACCAGAACCTTCTGCACCGACTGCATCTCGCCCATGCCCAGCAGCACTTCCATCCGCGTAAGATTGCCGTCGTTCTTCGCGAAGACAATCGGCGGCGCATACCACGCGGTCCCGTAAACCAGAGGGACGCAGTCGTTGTATCGCGCCTCGTTGCTGACCGGATCCGAAACGTGCCACCCCTTTTCGCCATAGCTCCTCACCACCGTGCTGGGGGGCACAAACTGTATGCCTCCGAACCGTGCCGTCTGCCGCCCGCTGCTGTCCTCGGCAAACATGCCGCGCGCCCGGCACGCGGTCACTGTGTGGTCGCACATGACGAACGCCGCGCCCGCGTTCAGGTTGCCCGCCCCCTCGCTCTGGTCCGCGGAGTACCCGCAGCGAAACAGCGGCGAGTACCGCCCCCGCTCTCCTCCGCGCACCGCCTCCGCGCGTTGAACCGCATTCGCGGGAAAGCGCCACGGGCATCGCTTCTCGATCCGCACATCGGGAAGCAACATCCGCTGAAGACCGAGCCGGTTATTCACCGTCAGCCGCATCGTCGATTCGGTGATCTCGTCCGGCGCATCCGCTATTCCGCGCAGCAGCACGGCGCTCTCCGATGCCGCCGTCCTTTGCTTCAGATCGAAGAAGACGAACCGGACCGTGACCTTGCTGCCCTTCCAACCCGTGCTCCGTTCGACCTGCGAAAAGTGCGAGTCCGCGTTTGCGAGCGTCACGGACATCCGCGCCAGCGCATCGATCCCTTCGTCACCGCCCGCCCTAAACTCGAACAGGTTGTGCCTCAGAACGCGCGCTTCATACGTATGCCCTTCGAAACTCAACTGATGCGTGCTCCACCGCTCCGTCTCGCCCGACGGCAGTTCGCAATCGAACAGCAGCACCGGAGTTTCAGTTACCGTTCGTTCCTTGATGTCGTTGATTGTCGCCATCACTCACCCGCCCGGATTCGCAACTTACACGAGTTATCGTCTCTTCCATCTGCAGTCCGCATCAGTTCGTCCTCTGCGAATCTTGCAGCCGCGTGTACCCCGCCCCGCCCTGCCGTCCTCTTATACTTCGACGCCCCCGCCTGCGGTTCCACCTGGAAGCCGAACAGCTCCACCGTGCAGCCCGGTGGCATCGCCGCGCCGAACTCCACAGCCTCAGCGCGAGTCGGAAGGATTACGCTCTGCTCCAGCCGCTGCCATACCGGCCCCACCGCGTGCTCCCTCTCTGCCGCCGCGCTCTCTGTCCTCGCGAACAGCGTCACCGCGCACGGGCTCGCGCTCCGTGCGTATACGCTCACGCAATATCGGTACCAGCCCGGCACAGCCAGCGTCTGTGACATCCTTCCTTGCGCGGCCCCGCCGTTTGTCACCAACCACGCGCCTGTGCCGCCAAGCGGATCGTCACCCCCGCCCATAACGCTCAGCCCTGCCGTTCTGTGCCACGCCGCCGCGCGGAAGTCTTCGCTCCACCTTAGTAAGTTGCCGAAAGGATCGAGGAATGTAAACGGTCGGAGCCTCCCCTCAACTTCCTCAAATAGTGTCTCAATCGCGTCCCATTCGGAATCCACTAGCGCCTTCAGCTCCAGCGTCCACTCCATCTCGCCCCGCGTCATGTCTCCCAGCTTCACCCTGCTCCCATCGGCGGCCTCGTTCACTAGCGTCCGCCGCACTATTCGCTTGCTCCCGGGAAACTGGCTCACGGCCCCTGTCAACAACTGCGGAAAACACAGCATCTAGATGTTCTCCCTCACCACCAGCACCGTCCGCCCGCGTGCCTCGCCTTCGAATTCGACCTCGAACTCATCGTTTTCCAGGCTGCAGTCCGTATGCACATTGCCGGTCCACGGATCCTCGAAAGAGAACGTCCCCAGCCTGCCTTGCGCGGCCACAAAGAACTCCTCGAGCCTCGCAACCTCTGTCTCGTCCAGCAACTCCAACCGGATCACCCACCTCCGCACTGCCGCGCCGCGCGTCCTGTAACGCTGTTCTGCGCCGTCCACGAACTTCATGACCTCGGTCGAGTGCGACAGCGCCCGGCCGGCAGGGTACTGCGCCACGGCTCCGGTCCTCAATCTCGGAAACGCGCTCATAGGTCGTTCACCACATCGTTGAGCGCATGCGAATTCAGCATCGCGTCCCGGACCGCGCGCGCGATCTCCTCGCTGTGGTCCAGGAATGACCGGCTGTCCATCGCTTGCACCTGAATCGTGATCTGCTGCCCGGCGCTGCCTGTTGCCTGCTCGAAGCCCCGCGCCTCCCCGGCGCCGCTCGCCGACATGCTCCCGTCGAAGTTGATGGAAGGCGGCTTAGTGTAGGGTGTCAGCACCGGGACGGCTTCGCCGCCACCACCGCCGAACAGACGCACCAGGCCGCTCACAAGCGGCGCCACTCCCAACCCGCTCCCGAACACCTTCCCGAGAATGCTGCTCCCGGCTGTCGCCCCGCCTCCCGATACGGCCCGAGCGATCGTGTTCTGCAGGATCGCTTGCGTATTCTGGGCCACCGCATCCGCCTGCGTCTGGCTCGTCGCCTTCAATTGATCGAGTTGAGTCGAAAGCTGAGCCGCCCCGTCCCCGCCCGTCCAGCCCGACCGCACAGCTACCTCGCTCGCCAACCCGTCCAACACTTCGGCTAAGCTCCGACCCGAGCCTGTTACTGGCACCACTAACCCACTGTTACTCTTGGCCACGCCTCACCTCTTCCATCAGTTCCTCTTCGAGCACTAGCATCGCCTCCACCTGCCGTGCGGGCATCTCCAGGACATCTGCAAACCCGTAGCGCTTGCGAAGCTGAAATTCCTCCAGCCACGCAATACTCTCGGCCGCAATCAGCGATTTCGGACACTCCATGGCCGACACTCTTCCGCGCGCCCAAACCACTTTCCCGCCGGGCGCCCCACCGAGCCCCAGCCACCGGCACCGCCGCTTTGTTTCCAGCCCTGCTCGTCTGCACTCGTCGCACCTCCACGCGGCTGGATTTGAAAACTGGAAATGGAAGGCGACTCTCAGTTTTTTCGTTCTTCCTCGCTCAACCCGCACTCGCGTTTGATCGCCGCCAGAGCCTCTCGACAGACGTCCTCCGGGCCCGCTGCGATCAACCACTCCGCCGTTGCCGGCTGGCCATCGACTTCCAGTCCGTTCAAGCGCACAAGCCCCCACCGCAGGTACAACTCGTCTATCTCGCTCGTCAGCAGTGCCGCCTCCAACTTCTCCCGCGAGTCTCCCGCGGCCAAGCACTCCGCCTTTCCAGCTACATCTCGCAGCCGCCTGAGTAACTCGATCCGTTTTCCGAAGGACACTCGGGTGATCGTGAACGTAACTCCGGGCACCGCCTGTGAAGCGATCGTCATCTCGGTCTCGTAATTCATAAGTTCCCCCTCACCCGAATGCGATGTACATCTCATCGTTTCCGGTCCCTTGCGCGCGGCACGCCGAGAACCGCCACTGCAGCCGGTTATCGCCGTCGTCGAACTCAGGGACCGCGGGAACCACACTCTTCAAGTGGGCCCCGAAAAGCTGTCCTGCCTGCTGCCCGAGCTGAAACATGATTCCGATCGGCGAAGTCTGCCGCGCCGCCTGGTACAGAGCCTTGGTCGCCGAATCGTTCCGCTCGTACAACTCGAAGTCCAGCGTCACCGTTCGCATGGCCGCCGAGATGCACCGCGGCCCATCGCTTCCGAACTCCCGCCGCTCCGTGTCGATGTCATTGTCGAGCGTCAGCTCGGCCGACGTGATCGTGTAAAATCTGTCGGGCGTGTTCCCCATCCACGCCTGTCCCAGGTGCCCGGGGATGATTGAGTAATCGAACGCATCCACCGCCGGCTCAGGCGGGAAGCTCATCAGTTCTCCCTCGCCCTCCACGAAACTCGCGCTGTCGATCAAGTCCCGCGCCGTGCCGCTGAACGTGAACTCGTGGTAGTCGCTGTTCACACGGATGCGCATCCTGTCCATCGCCGAACCGTTCAGAATCCTCTGCACCGCACCCCCCGGGCTCCAGTAGTCGAAGATACTGACGGTCTCCAGGTCCGCCGCCGGACCGTACGTCACGGTCGGTCCGATCGGCGACCCCTCGCCCGGCAGCACCGAAAACGGCGCGTTCAGTTCCACTTCCAATGAGTCGATGAGCGATGTCACGAACCGCAACTCTCCGCCGAACGTCACCGCTTGCCCGGGAAAGAGCCCGTGCGGCGCTTGGAACGCAAGCAGCTTCGCATTCGAGT
This sequence comes from Acidobacteriota bacterium, assembly GCA_023436715.1. Lineage (GTDB taxonomy): Bacteria > Acidobacteriota > Terriglobia > Bryobacterales > Bryobacteraceae > Fen-330. The sequence continues at coordinate 38,494 of JAEZIJ010000125.1, read as the reverse complement.
TTGCCCCCGCCGTCCCGCCGCTAAAGAACAGCGGAGCTGCGCCCAAGCTCGCCTGGAACAGCGGTCCGTACCCCGGTTCCGCATCCTGCCCCGTCCACCCGGTCAGGTACGTCGTCAGTTCGAAAGTGGTGCGCTTCCTCAGCCCGGCCGGCGAGCCGGGGAATGTTCGTGTTCCCGTTTTGTCTTTGCGCCCCGGGCGGAGAAGCCGCTGGCTGGCCGCAAACTTGACTGCCGGAAACCGGTTGCTGCTATCGGCCATCGGAACTTGACCATAGCTCAGCTCGAGCGCGGCGTAGAGCCGGTTTTCATTCGACGATATGTATCCGCAAGACATGTGATTGCGTTCTCTCCCTGCCTTAGTAACTCACTTCCACCTCAAACAGCACCCTGGCCACCTGCAGGAAGTTTCTACCCCCGTGCTTAATCGGCCCGAATTCCACTTTGTACCCGCCTGTGTAGAACAGGCCTGCCCCCCACTCTCCGCGGTTCGCGTCCAGCACCTCCGTAACGGCGCCGGCGTAGTACTCAAGGTTCTTCGACACTCGCTCCAGGCGATCATGACTAACTCGGACCTCCACTACCATGTAGGCTTTTCCCGAGAATGTCCGGAACTTCTCTTTTTGCAGGTTCGCCAGCCCTTCGCAGTAGGTGTAGACTGCCGGGTATGATATCCCTGCTGAACGCTCGGCCGTCGCGTTTGCCACGTTCTGTGCAACTACCTGGCTCGGATCGATGACCGGCAGTTCCATGTTCTCCCGTTGCGCAATCGCCGATACCGCGTACGGCAGACCCGTGTTGGCCGTCAATATCTCACGCAACCTGCTCGTCGCAGCACTTCCTAGTGACGCCATGTCTCACCCCCTCAGCAGCGTGCGCCCGGGACGCAGTGTCACGTCAGGGTCCTGCCCCGTGCCGGGCGCAGCCCCCTGCTTGATTCCTGTCGCGGGCACTCGCCACGTTTCACCTACCGGCAAGGGCGCGCTGTTCTGAAGCGTCTGTTCCTCAATCGAGAAACCGGCGTAGACGTTCCATGAACCCGCACAGCTCGGAGCCTTGACCGGCGTTACCACCAGCGCGTTGCCCGCGGGCGCGCTCAGGATCGCAACGTCGCTCGGGCTTCCTTCTTCACCCTCCGGATTCCTCCACGCGACCCGCACATAGTAAGTCGCCGCTGGGTTCGCGGCCGGAGTGTAACTGAGCGCTGGCCGCTGTGCTCGCGGGATGGGGTCGTACGTCATGCCCAAACCCGTCTGCAGCAGCGCATCCCTCGCCCACGCCGCAAGGCGTTGGTACTCGGTCCACTTGCCCAGATAGCGGTCGTTCAATTGGCGGTGGTACGCGTCGCGATGGATCAGCGCCAGCGTGTGAAAGACATGCCACTTCCGCAGAGGCCCTGTCACAACAATATTCGCCAAGCCAGGCGCGCCTTCCCGCCCGGCAAGCAGGGCCTCCAGTCCGATTCCTACCTCGTCCTGAGCCAGCCCGAGTTTCACTGTCAAATCGATCTGTTCGATCGTCGCCAGGTCGAGCACCGCCGATTCGTACGCGACGAGTTCCTCGATCCCCGATATCGCACCGTCTGTGAATAGCGCCATAGCATTGGTTCCCGCTCTGATTGCTACGCCTTCGCGCGCGGCGCCGCCGCCCTGAGCGCCCGCAGGTCCGCGTCCGAAATCACGCTGATCTGCATGCGCCTCGCGGCCGCCGCCTGTTCCGCCGCCCGGCTCGCCTCGGCCGTCTCCGCGCGGAACCGGTTAGCCTCTTCCGCAGTCGCCAGCCGCGCCCGGCCTTCCACCACCATCTCCGCCGCCACCCTGCGCGCCACTTCCGTCCGGATACCGGCGCGTCCGCCATCGGGCGTCTCTTCGCTCACAACCACCACATGCGGCTCGCCGATCGTCGCCTCGAGTTGCTTCACTTTCTGGTAATAGACCTTCACGTCCATGTCACTTGTCCCCCAAAATGGAATTTCCCTTACGGCCGCGGTTCTGAGCCGCGACCGTAAGGGGGCGGTCACCAACTAGCCATCAAAGAATCCGGGGACACTCCGGGCTGGCTACGACGCATCCATCGCATCCAGACAATCGCAGGCGTGTCCCCAGAATTCTTTGACAACTCCCAAATCTTACTAACTCGCCCTAGCTGTTCACCTGAACGCCGAACCCGTTCCGCAGCACGCCGGCGCCATACAGCACGTCCACCGTGAACTGCTGAGCCAGCGTGTTCGGTTGATAGCTCAACGTCACCCGCATTCCGAAGTTGCCCAGCTCGGCGTACTCCGAAATCGCCCCGGTCCCCGGCAGCGGCTGCGGCAAGCGCCGCACGACCAGGCCCAAGGCGCTCTTCGCGAACGCCAGGTTGTGCGTGGTCACAGGAGAACTACCGGTCTTCGCCACAAACTGCGAACGGAAGACGTAGAAGTCCTTGATCTTCCCTACCGTCCCGTCGACCAGCGCACGCAAGCCGGCGTCGCCCGCCTTCTCGTATTCGCTGAACCGCGGGATCTGCCGCATCGCCGAGTACGTCGCCGAGTCCACCACCAGGTACTTCGGTTCGCTCGCCGGCACCTTCGCCTCGAACAGTGCCGTCTCGGCCTTGTCGATGACCTCTTCGGTGATCGGGGTGCCCGGCGTGCCCACCGGCTCGTTCGCCGAGAAGTTGCCGTAAAGGTTCAGAAGGTCCGTCTCGATCTTCTCCGCCAGGGCGATCATCGCGGGCTGCATGTACAGCTTCAGCAGGTCCGGAACCGCCAGGACCTTCGTCACGTCCGGAACCTGAAAGGTTGCCTCGGCGTGAGTGTCGAGCACGATCTGCGCGTTCCCCAGGTTCGGGTTCTGCGGCTGCACCGTGCCGCCCTGAGCCAGGTTGTTCGCCACCAGTGTCGGCGGAATCGGCACGTTCACCGTGTCTCCCGACTGCGCCAGGGTGGGTTCGAAATCGCGATTAACCAGGTTCCCCATTACGAGGTTCCCCATCAAAGCCGGAAGGGCGTCCACCGCCACCAGCTTGACAATCGCGTTTGCTACGTTCGTTGAAGTGATTGCTGGCATTACTATCTCCTCTTACTCTCGCTCTTAAGTCTGTTCTCGACTACTTACTTCGCTTACACTCCCCGCAGCGTCTCGGCCGTAATCCTCACGATCTCCTGCCGGATGCGCTCCGATTCCTCGGCGCTCATCCCCGGCTTGATCTTGTCCAGGTCCACCGCCCCACCGCTCGCCGCCGCCGGCTTGGGCCCCGATGCGGCGCCCGAGCCGCCTGCGATCCGCGCCGGCAGGAACTCCGGGTTCTCGCTGAGAAAATGCGAAAGGTAGTCCTTCAGGCTCACATCGCCCTGGTCCCCTTTCGCCAGCAGCCGGCCGTCGTCGCTCCGGTAGACGTCGTCCTTCACCACCTTGAACGCTACGTCCACCTTCGCCACTCCCATACGCTGCAATTCCGACCGGATCGTCGAAGCCCGGTCGGCTTCCTCGGCGATCTGGCGGCTTCGCTTGTTCTCCTCCACAAGCTCGTTCAGCCTTCGCTCGAGTTGCTCCCGGCGTTTGCGCTCCTCGATCAGCTCGGCTTTGTAAGCCGGCTCCGTCTTCGAATGCTCTTTCTTGACGAACTCCTCGATCGTTTCGCGAACGATCCCCCGGATGTCGTCGTTGTTGTTTGTCTCGACTGTCTCTTTCTGTTCGTCCATCTCTCCTCACTCCGTCCGCATGCTTACAACGCCGCTTCGATCTCCCTTGCGATCTGGTCCTTCACGTCCTGCCTCGTGTCGCACAGGTACTTATGGGCAAGCTTCTTGAACACTTCCTTCCGCAGGGTCGGCGACTGTATCCCGAGTTCCAGCAGCCGCCGCGCATCCTCCAACTCACCGCTGAAGTCGCCAACGTCGAATTCGTCGAGGCCCGATACCCCGATTGACAACCCGTCCTGCCGCGCCCCCTCAATCGCCCGCAGCACGCGCTTCATCGTGTCCTTTACCGTGTCGCCGTAGCCGCGCAGCACCTCATTCGTGATCGTGAAGTCGCGCTGCTTGCTGAGCCCCGATTGCGGCGTCCGTGCGTCGGCTGCCTGCGGCATCATGTAGCAGACCCTGTAAATTTCGTCCTTGAGCCGGCTCAGGTTCTCCACCGCAACCTGGTACACGTGACCCTCCGGCTCCGTCCAGCCAAACCGGTCGCCCGGAGCCAGCTGTATGTAGTACGAGTCCCCGACAATCTGCTTCCACTCCCGCTCCGAGTAAACCACCGGCATCGCGAACAGCCCCATCGTCAGAGCCCAGGCCAGCGCGTTTGACTTATTGAAGTGCTCCAATTGCAACAGCGCCGATTTGTTCATCAGCGCCATCCCTTCGCTGACTTTCATCTCGAACAGCGGAACCTGCAGTAGCCCCGCCAGGCCGTGCCGCCCCTCGTCAACCAGCTCGGGCCTCGCCTCCTGCCCCACCCCTCCGCCCGTGCCTCGGTATGCGCTGAATTTCTCCTTGTCGTAGTACAGCCAGCGCGTCTCGTCGACCGGGTCTGTCCCCCCGTCCCTGCTCTGGGTCTGACGCGACGTCCTCAGAACCACCCACTCGTAGTTCCCGTCCTCGTCGTAATCCCAGTTGATGAGGTCCTCGGCGCGGTACTCTACCAGGTACGCGCGCGACGCGCCCATTGCGTCTTCCTCCGCGCGGTTTGCCGGCGTCTTCGTTACCCTCGGGAAATCAACCAGGGTGTAAGAGCAGCCGGTCACCAGAGTCTCTACGAACTGCCGCCGGAAGTAGTCGCTCACCGCGGATTGCTTCCGGTCGCAGTCTTCCGCGAAGTCGCAAAAGAACCTTCGTGCCCCGTCGTTCTCGCCCGCGAAGCTCAGGTTCGGTTCCCGCCGGAACAGCGTGGCCGCGTACCAGTCGATGATCGACCCGATGTAGTTCTCATAGAACACACGGCTGATCCGCTCCCCATAAACCTCCAGCGGTTCTTTCTGCCTCCGCGACAGGTAGGCCGAGGCATTCACCTTCAACTGCTCCCCGCCGGCGTACAGGTCGCGGTACATCCGCCACATCCCTTTCCGGATTTTGTAATCCGGATGCTCTCGATCGATGCTCACCATATTTCTTCGTCCTGTCTCAGATCAGCCGTTGGCTCTGTTCCCCGACCGGCGGTTGCGGGCGGCACTCCTGCCAGACCAGATACCCCAGCGCGTCCGATAAGTGCGTCCGCCGGGAATCTTTTTCCTTGTCTATCCCGCTCCCGTCCGCTCTGTAACCTACTTCTTCAAAGTCCTTGATCAGCTCGCCGCACTTTCGGCTCACTACTAAGTGCCGTTCCCCCGACGCCGTTTTCAGCTTCGCGTTTACCAGTCCCGTCCGCTCCCGAACCAGCGGGTTCGATCGCGGAACTTTGTAGCTGACGTTCAGATAACCCGCCCGGCGAAAGAACTCCCGGATCACCGCGTAATCCGTCGCCCCAGTCGTCTGCATCCGGTTCCCCGAGGCGTCTCCGTAAATGCACACGCCCGCTGCATGCCTCGGGAATCGCGCGTGAAATTCCTCGCACGCCTGCTCCGTTGTGGCCCGGCTGATCACGATCTCGTCGAGCACCTTCACCACTCCGTCCGCGACCTGCGCCACGAGCGAACTCATCGGGTCCACGTTGAAGTCCAGCGCCCACATGAGCGGCAGCACCGGGTCCACCTGCACATCCTCCACGTGTTCCGCCCTCTGGAACGCGTGGTACACCAGCCCGCCGTTTGTGCTCAGGTATTGCCCCATGACTTCCTGCCGGTAGAACTTCTCGTCGTAGCTGCGCCTCAGGCGTTCGTAGAAGTCCGGAACACGCTCGAGCAGAAACCGGTTCTCGAATGCCGCGGCCACGATCGCCTCGTATCCTTCCACCGGATCGGCCAGAAACCGCCGGTAAACCCAGTCGTACCCCTTCGGCGTCCATACTCCGAATCCGCACAACCGCTTCGCTCTCGGGTCCCGCAGCCTGCCCTCGAGCACCACCCACGCCTGTTCCTGGCAGTAAGTCAGCTCGTCCACTCCGAACCACGCCAGGTTAGTTCCTCTCAGCCGCTCGAACTCATCTACCGCGCGGAACAGTATCTTCGACCGCGTGTCCCGCATGACCACTGTGTTCTCAGCCTTGTTGTGATCGTACGGAATGCCGTTCTTCTCGAGAATCTCGAGGAGCGTGCTCTGCGTGGCGTCGCGTAACATCGGGTAAGTCGGAGCGCCCAGCAGGCCCACCCGGCCCGCGTTCAGGTAACTCAGCTTGATCGCTTCCTGGCACAGCGCCTGGCTCTTGCCCGAACCGATCGGCCCCGAGAATCCCTTGAACCTGGCCGCCGACCTGTGAAACCGCGCCTGGGATGGCAGTGGCGTGTGTACTATTTCCCGGGTGCACAGTCCGCTTCGTCCCGCTCTACCCATGACACCTTGATCTCCTTGGGCTGCTCTTCTTCGGCCAGTTCCTTTTCCAGTTGCAGCAGCCGGATGAAGTCCCCCACACTGGGCTTCAGTTCCTCGGTTTCGAGTCTTTCCTCGATCCGCGCAATCACTTTGCTGACCAGCTTCGATTTCGACTTCCTCCGGGTCCGCTTCTTCTTCGCCTCCGCCTTAGTTGTTTCCGTCTGCCCCTCTCGGGTAGCGCGCATGCAATCGTTTTCCTCGCCCCTAAGTTACATCCGCTAACCCTGGGCTCCACCCCTCTTGTCTCTTCATCGTCTTGAAAACACGGCGATAAAATCCTGCGCTCCGGCGTGACTCGTTCCACACGCCCCCCGCGCAGGTTGACACGCCGCTTCGAGCGTGCCATCGTGGACGTATTCAGACTGACTGGGGATTATCTACAGGAGGGATTGATGAGCCTCAAAATATCCGCTCGACAAGTGGGCAATGTTGCGGTTCTTGACCTCAGCGGCCGCATTACGCTCGGAGAAGCCGCCGGCTCGCTGCGCGATGGAATTAAGGATCTGCTCGCGAAGGATCAGAAGTACATCGTTCTCAACCTCGCCGACGTAACTTACATCGACAGCTCAGGCCTCGGCGAGCTTGTCGGCGGCTTCGCCACCGTGAACAATCGCGGCGGACGGCTCAAGCTGCTCAACCTGCAACAGCGTGTCCACGAACTGATGCAGATCACGAAACTTTACAGCGTTTTTGAGATTTTCGCGGACGAGGTCGAGATCGTCCGTAGTTTCGAGCCCCGCGCCGCCTCCGCCTAGCTTTCAACGAGGGCGCCGCGCGAGCGGCGCCTAAACGTTAAGTTTGGCGAGCAATGCAGCGCCCATCCGGATGTCCGCCAGCCGCGCCGCGCGGTCCTCAGACTCCCGCTCTATGTTCAGAGCCCCCCGGTAGCCGATTTCCTTCAATTTTGCGACGTACCGTTCCATCCCGACCGAACCCTGCCCCAGCGGCTTCTCCGTCCCCAGCGCTCCCGGTTGGCCCTTAGGCGGCCAGTCCCCGTCCTTGCAGTGTACGGAGATCACCAGCGGCCCCAGAACGTCCAACGCCTCGATCGGATCACCCGTGCCGTAAAGAATCATGTTCGCCGGATCGAAATTGATCCGCAGGTTCTCCCGCCCCACGTCGCGCAGAAACGCCAGCAGCACGCGCGCCGGCTCCTGTCCCGTTTCGAGCGCGAAGGTCTGCCCGTTCCGTGCCGCATAGTCGCAAACCCGCCGGACCATCTCCCGCACGGCCCTGTAATCCTCGTCCGCCTCGTTCTCCGGCACGAACCCGATGTGGCACGCGACGCTTTTCACACCCAGTGCCGCCGCAAAATCGCTAATCTCGCACGTGCGTTTCTCCCGCTCCTCACGCGTCGCACGCGGAATAAAGCCCACCGTCGCCTGCACGGTCGGGATATCCGCATAGTTCTCCCCGTTGTACGCCGCGAACACGGTAGCCAACCGGAAGTCCTCCGCCGCGAGCGCATCCTTCCACTCCGCGGCCAGCGCCGCGTCCAGCTTCAGATCCCCCGGAATGCCGAGTTGCCCGCACCCGATGCCCAGCGACTTCACCTCGCACACCGTCTCCCGCGGATCGCGCCCCGCCCAAAACATCAGCCCGATTTCCATTTCGCCTACAGCCTGCATGTGATCTTCTCCCCCTTTCTATCTCGCGCTTCCGCAATCATCCGGGTCAGCTTCACGGCCGCGGCCGATTCCTCGGGCCGGCAGAACTCCGGTTGCGTTCCTTCCACACAGCACCTCAAGAAGTACTCTATCTCCGCCTGGTAACCGTCCACTTCCGGCAGCTTCAACAACTCGCATTCCCCATCGGCGCGGTACAGCGTCGGAGCCACACCCGCCGAACTGAACTCCACCGTCCCGCAGTCGCCCACCACGGTATATTCCATCGAGAACGGGAACGCCTTTGGGTGGTGCCATCCACCCGAAATCACAACGGCGCCGATATCCCGATAGAACAGCTCCGCCGTAACCCAGTCGATCCCGCGCGACATGTCCTCGTACCCCACCGCCGACACCGCTTCCGGGTTTCCGAATACGTGCAGGCAAAAGTCCACGTCATGGATCAGCAGGTCGAACACCCCGCCCCCGCTGAACTCCTTCTTGTTCAGCCATTGGCTCCAGGCCGGAGCCGAGCACCGCCGCCGGAAAATGGCGGACCGGATCGGCCCCAACTCGTTCGCCCTGATCATCGCGGCAGTCACGCTGTAGCTGGGAATGAACCGCACCACCTGCCCGGCCATCAGCACGCGTCCGGCTTCCCGCGCCGCCGCGACCATCGCATCGGCATCGGCGCCGGTCAGCGCCATCGGCTTTTCCACGAGCACGTGCTTGCCGGCCTTCAGCGCCGCGATCGCCACCGGAGCGTGCAGGTCTGTCGGCAGGCAGAGATCCACCGCCTCGATGTCGGGATTCTGTAAAGCGCTGTACGGATCGCTATACCGCGCCATCCGCGAAAAATCCATCCGCTCACCCGGCCCGCCCGTGTTCCCTTGGACGTCGCTCAGGTCGCCATCGAGCCGCTTCGGAATATCGCAAACAACCGCCGTCAACTCCGCCTGCGGCACCTTCCGCCAGGCCTGCAGATGGGTGCTCCCCATGAAGCCCAGTCCGAACACGCCAATTCTCATAACGGAGCTATCGTATCAGACCTGCGGGGTGGGACAGGCCTCCCGGCCTGTATCTACGCCGTCATATCCACCACTTCGAAGTAAAACCGCTCCGGTGGCAGGGACGCCACCGGCTCCGGGGTGAGTTTCGCCCAGGTCTCGTACGCCGCGGATGCAACGGTCGATTTCAGGAACAACAGGAATTGATCGGAAAAGCACGTTATCGGAGGGGGCTGCCGGAACGTCAATCGCAGCCCCACAGCCCGCTCCAGATTGACGTCCCTCAGCGGGACCTGCTTGTCGGCAAGCAGAGTTACGAAGCTGCGCCGGCCCGCGTGCGGCCACACATCCGGCCTCAGCAGGTTGCGCAACTCCAGCCGGCTCTCAAACGTCAGCTCGCACTGCCGGATCCACTCGAGTATCGAATCTCCCCACTTCCAGTGGGACACCAGGCCCAGGTATTGCTCTACCAGGTTAATGGCCAGGTCCATCCTGCGCTGCTCGGTCTCCATCTGCGCCGCTGCCACCATCTGCTCGGATTCCACGATATCGCCGGCCATATCCACCACCCGGTCGAGCCGCTCCAACTCGGGGTCCGTCCGCACCAGAAGAGGTGGGAGTTCGTGCTTTCTGTTACCCGCTATTTCAACGTAGCTGCGCCCTCCGACGATGTCCATAGCATGCCGTCCCGTTAATTATTCGACGCTATTTCTCAAACGTAAGTTGCAATTCTGCGTCCAGACGGCGCCGCGCATGGTACCACACCGATCTGCTATCATGTGCGCGCATGGGCGAATATACTATTGGCGTTGATTTGGGAGGAACTAACCTCCGCGCTGCGGCTATCGATCGCAACGGAAAGGTGCTTCAAAAAATGGAAGGAGCCACGCAGCTTTCCGCGGGCAGGGATGCCGTCGTATCCGATATCGTCGCATCCATCGTGAAGCTCCGCGCGACTCTCGGCGTCGAGCGCTTGGCCGGAATCGGCATTGGCATCCCCGGCTTCATCATCATGGAAAAGGGCCTCGTCACCGGCTCCCCGAATCTGCCAGGCTTTGAGAATTTCCCGATTCGCGACGAGATCGAGCGGCTGCTCCAATCCCCCGTTCTACTCGAAAATGACGCGAACGCCGCCGCTCTCGGCGAGAAATGGATGGGAGCGGGCCGCGATGTCGATGACCTCGTCCTCCTCACTCTCGGAACCGGAATCGGTGGTGGAATCATCAGCAACGGACGCGTATTGCACGGCTTCATCGGAATGGCCGGCGAGCTCGGTCATATGACCGTCGTGCCGGGCGGCAATCCGTGCGCCTGCGGAAACAACGGCTGCCTTGAAAAACACGCCTCGGCCACCGCCGTCAGCACCATGGCCAGAATGATGGGACTCGGTGAGCACCTGACCGCCAAGGAAGTCTACGAACTCGCCATCGCCGGCGAGCAGAAAGCTCGCGTCGTGTTCGACAGGATGGGTGCCGCCCTGGGACTCGCCCTGGCAAACCTGGTCAACGTCTTCAATTTCCCTCTCTATCTCCTGAGCGGCGGCGTGCTTCCCGCATGGGACCTGTTCGCCCCGGCGATGTTCGCTGAACTCAAACACCGCTCGGTTGTGTTCCGCACAACCGACACACGAGTCGATAGGGCAACGCTCGGAAACGAGGCCGGCCTGTACGGGGCTGCCTATCTGCCGTTCCAGGCGCGCATCATCACCGCCGAGACTACACACGTGTAAAACCGGGGACAGTACACTCAAATACGTTTTCGGCTTTACCCGGCGTCTTCCGGCCAACGATGGCGGGGGTATCTCCGGCTCAACTCCCGCCTCACCGCCGGATACAGCCGCTCCCAGAACCCCGCCAGATCGGTCGTGGTCTGCACCGGACGGTTGTTCGGCGCAAGCAGGTGCACCACGACCGGCACCTTGCCGCCCGCGATCCGCGGCGTCTCCCGCATGCCGAAAAACTCCTGGAGCTTCGCCGCTACCCAGGGCGTCTGGCCGCGCGCATAACTCACCTTCACCTGCCTTCCGGAAGGCAGCCGCAGCCGCTCCGGCGCGCACTCCCCCAGAACCCGCCGCCCGCCTGCGGGAAGTCGTTCCTCGAGAGCTCTCAATAGCCCGCCGTCCCGCGCCGCGCTCCCCAGTTCCGCAAAGCTCGTAAGTCCCCTACACAATGACGCGAGCGCCGCCCGCACGTCGTCCTCGCCCAGCTCCGTCAGTGAAGAATGGCCGGCAGCGAACGCCACCCGCGCCAGGAACTGTTCCAGGTCCACCGGATCCGAGAATCGCCCGATCCCCGCATCCAGCGCCTTCGCCGCCAGCATCCCCGCCGCCTCCTCCGAATCCCGCGGCGCCCTCCGGCTTTCCTCGATCACCAATCTTTCGTACAGCAGCGCCCCGCGCTCCTCCACGCGCTCGGCCGTCCGGTTCCACTCCAGCGCCCCTCCCTCGGCCACCCTCTCCGGAAACAGGTCAAGCAGCCATTCCGGCTCGATCGCGCTCGCCAGCCTCACCAGCGGCAGTCCGTGCTCGCTTCGCTCCTCGATATCGACGGCCACCAGGAAGTCATGCTTCCGCACCACGCTCGCCGGCGAGAGCACCGCCGATCCGCCCGAAGCCAGCAGCAACTCCTCGCCTTTGCGCCGCTTCGCCACGCGGTCGGGAAAAGCCGCCAGCACCGCCTCCAGCAGCGCCTCGTCGCTGCCCTTCCCGCGCCGCCCGCGCGGAGCCACTCGCCTGATTTGCTGGTACAACTGCCGGGTGCGAGGCTCCCACTCCGATTCGAGCAGCAGCAAAAGGTCCGAGGGCTCCAAATGATCCGCCTCGCGCGGCAACCGCTCGCCCGAACTTAATAGGGCCGCCAGAGCGCACCCGTCGTCGCCCGCTCCACGCCGGGTTGCCTCGAGAATCAGTTTCGCCAGCCGCGGATGAGCCGGTATGGCTGCCATCCGGCGGCCCTCTTCCGTCAGCCGCCCAGCTTCATCCACCGCACCCAGCCGCCGCAGCAGGCCCGTCGCCGCCTCAGCCGCCGCTGCCGGAGGTGCCTCGAACCATTTGAGTTCCCCGGGATTCGCGATCCCCATCGCCGCCAGCGACAGCACAAGCTGCGTCAGTTCCGCCCGCGCAATCTCCGGCGTCTCCTGCGCAGCCCGCCGCTGAAAGTCTTCTGCCGGATATAGGCGGATCGCCGTGCCCGGTCCCGTACGCCCCGCCCTTCCCGCCCGTTGAGTTGCCGAAGCCTTGCTCACCCTCGTCACCGCGAGTCTCGGAAGCCCCGACCACGGCGATTGGCTCGCCACCCGCGCCAGCCCGCTATCCACCACCGCCGTTACGCCCTCGATCGTCACCGAGCTTTCCGCGACATTGGTCGAGAGGATTACCTTCCTGCGATCCGCCGGCGCCACCGCCCGGTCCTGCTCCTCCGCCGGCAAATCCCCATGCAGCGGCAGCATCAGCAGGCCCGCCCGCGCCGCGATCCGCTCGCACGCCCTCGCGGCGCGGCGGATCTCGGCGGCACCCGGCAGAAACACCAGCACATCGCCGTCGAGCCCGTCCCGCACAAGCTTCTCCACTGCCCCCGCCACCTGCTGCTCCAGCGGCTCCGGTGACGACGGCCGGTATTCAATCGAAAGCTCGTATTGCCGGCCCTCCGACCGCAGCACTCCGCAGCCGCCCAGGTACTCCGCTATCGGGTCCGTCTCGATCGTCGCCGACATCACCGCCACGCGCAGGTCGCGCCGCGTCGTCGTCTGCAAACGCCGCAGAAGCGCCAGCGCGAGGTCTCCCTCCAGATGCCGCTCGTGAAACTCGTCGAGCAGCACAGCCGACACGCCGCGCAGTTGCGGGTCTGAGAGGAGCCTGCGCGTCAGCACGCCTTCCGTCATGAAGCGCAAGCGCGTCCGTGGGCCCACAACCTCCTCGAACCGCACCTGGTACCCGACCGACTCGCCCACCCGTTCTCCGAGTTCGGAAGCCACCCGGCGCGCAGCCAGCCGCGCCGCCAGTCTCCGCGGCTCCAGCACCAGCACTTCGCCCTGCACTTCGCGCATCACCGCGGGCGGAACCCTCGTCGTCTTCCCGGCGCCCGGCGGCGCTTCGAGCACCAGTGCGGGCTCCCGCCGTAGATGTTCCAGCACAACTGGAATGAGCGGATCGATTGGCAGCTCCGTTGACATCGCCCTTCCATTTTACGGACCATAACCCTATATGGACGTTCCCGTGCTGTCTCCGCCTAAACGGCTACTGATGGGTCCCGGCCCGACCATGGTTGAGCCTCGTGTGTACGAGGCGATGCGCAAGCCGATCGTAAGCCACGTCGACCCGTACTTCTTCGAAGTGGCTGAAGATTTGCACCGCATGCTCCGCATGGTGTTCGGCACCGCGAATCCGTTTACGATGGTCATCTCCGGCACAGGCAGCGCCGGCATGGAAACCGCCATCACCAATTTCACCAACGGGGATACGAAGTTCGCAGTGTTCGCCAACGGCTATTTCTGCGACCGCATCACCGACATCGCGAACCGCCAGGGCGCCCAGGTTGTCCGGTTCGAGAAGCCTTGGGGAGAAACCTTCGGCGATGCCGAGGCCCGCGAGTTCATTCGCCGCGAGCGCCCCAATGTCGTCGCTTATGTTCAGGCCGAAACCTCGACCGGGGCTTGGCAGAACGGGAAAGTCATCTGTGAGGCCGCGCACGAAATCGGCGCGCTCGTGATCGCCGATTGCGTCACCTCGCTCGGCGGAATGCCGGTTGATATCGATGGGACAGGTATCGACATCGCCTACAGTTGCTCGCAAAAAGGCTTGAGTTGCCCGCCCGGACTCGCCCCCGTTACGCTTTCGCCCCGCGCGCTCGAAGTAATGCGCGCCCGCAAGCATCCCGTCCGGTCCTTTTACTTCGACCTGAAACTTCTCGACGACTACTACGAGGGCGCGCACCGTTACCATCACACGGCGCCGATCACGATGTTCTACGCCCTCCGCGAAGCGCTCGCGGTCGCCGTTGAAGAGGGCCTGGAGCGCCGTTGGGAACGGCACCGCCTGAACCATCTCGCGCTCGTCGCAGGCCTCGAGGCGATGGGACTGTGCATGCACGTCCCGAATCCCGCAAATCGCTTGTGGACGCTGAATACCCCGCGGCTCCCCGCTGGAGTGGAGGACACGAAGATCCGCAAGCGCCTGATGGGCGAATACGGTATCGAGGTTCTTGGTGGGTTCGGCCCCCTTGCCGGCCAGATTCTCCGCATCGGCCTCATGGGGGCTTCGTCGACCCGCGAGAACGTCCTTACGCTGCTCGGCGCCCTGGAGGCCGCGCTCAAGGCCGAAGGCTATCGCCCGCCCGCCAACGGCCCCGCCGCCGCAGAGGAATTGTACTCAAGCACCACAGCCGTGTAGGGGTTCAGCCCGCAGGTGGGGCAGGCGTCCACGTCCCGCTATGCCGGACCTGGAGGTCCGGGGCAGTTCTGAAGAACTGCCCCGTTTCAAATACTCGTTGGGACAGGATACTAGAACGCCCAGCGCCACAGGCTCGCGCCCGCAGTGTATCCCGCGCCGACAGCCACAAACATCACCAGGCCGCCCTTCTTCAGTTGCCCGGATGTTACCGCATCCCGAGTGGCCAGGGGAATCGTGCCCCCTGTCGTATTCCCGTACCGTTCGATGTTGATGACCACCTTGTCGCAGCCGAGCCCCAGACGGTCCGCCGTGGCCTGGATGATTCTGCGGTTCGCCTGATGGGGTATCAGGGCCGTTATATCGTTCGGGCTGATGCCGTTCCGCTCGAGCAGCACGCTGCAGCATTCGTACATTTTCCGGACGGCGTACTTGAAGACCTGCTGGCCTTCCTGGTGAACGTAGTGGAACCGTTTCTCCACCGTCTCGATCGAAGCCGGCATGCGGCTGCCGCCCGCCGGCATCCGCAAAAACTCGGCGCCCGATCCGTCGATCTCGTGATGGAAATCGATCAGGCCCGCCGGATCGTCGTCATCGGCCGCCTCCACCAGCATGGCGCCCGCGCCATCCCCGAATAGCACGCACGTCGAGCGATCGGTGTAATCGATAATCCGCGACATCGTGTCGGCCCCGATCACCAGGACCTTCTTCTGCGCACCGGACCGCACCAACTGCGCGGCCGTGGTCAGGCCGTACACGAAGCCGGAGCACGCCGCGATCAGGTCGAAGCCCCAGGCGCCCTTTGCCCCCAACTGGTTTTGCACCAGGCACGCAGTCGAGGGGAACATCGTGTCCGGCGTGACGGTGCACACAATGATCGTTTCCAGGCCGGAACCATCCATGCCCCGCATGGCCAGCGCCTCTTTGGCAGCCCTCACCGCCAGGTCCGAAGTCGCCACCTCGGGATCGGCAATGTGGCGCTCCACAATCCCTGTGCGCTCCAGTATCCACTCATTGCTGGTTTCCACCATCTTCTCTAAATCGGAATTGGTCAGCACACGGGGCGGGACGTAGCAGCCGAGGGCGCTGATCTTGGCTTTAGGCACGAATCCTCCAATAACAGATCAAAAACCGTAGTAGGGCGAAAGTAAGCCTACCTTGCTATGTTAAATACTAAAGACATGCAAGTCGAGAGCGCTCTCTTCTTTGAATCGCCGGGGGAGATCTACACTCGTGTTTTCTGCGACTTGAAGCCAAGGACTAAGCCGCCCCAAATCGATATCTCGTTCTGCCGCTTTGCCAACCCGGACAGCTTTGCCCGGCTCGAGGCCGGCCGCATCGAAATCAGGATGAGCGATCTGCTTGAGGGTGCGCCCGCCCCTGTCATGGAGGCTCTCGCGTACGTGCTGCTCGGTAAGCTGTTGCGCCGCCCGGTATCCGCTGCCTATGCCTACCGTTACCGCCTGTACCTGAACCGGCGCGACGTCCGCCGCAGCATCCATCTGCTCCGGCGGATTCGAGGGCGCAAGTTCGTCTCCGGGCCCCAAGGAGATCACTTCAACCTGGAAGAAATGTTCGATGAGCTGAACTTCCGGCACTTCGGCGGTTTGATGGCCCAGCCCCTGCTCGGGTGGAGCCGCCGTCCATCGCGGACAACCCTGGGACACTACGATCCCTCCCACAACGCCATTATCATCAGCAAGCTGCTCGACAGCCCGGCGACACCCCGGCTCGCTCTTGAGTACGTGCTTTTCCACGAGATGCTGCACCTGCGGTATCCCGCCCAAACCCACGGCGCGCGCCGGTCGGTTCACACTCCGGAATTCCGCGCTGCCGAACGGGCGTTTCCGGATTTTGGGGAAGCCAAGAGTCTGCTCAAGAAACTGTAGGGGCCGGGTACACCTGTGGGGACGCCCGGGGCTTCGGAGCCCCGGGCCAAAACGCTTGAATCTGTAGACCTAGATTTCAGCAGCCTGCGCGCGTTGAGTCACCATTCGCAACTGCTCGCGCATAGCTTCGAGCGAAGACACCAGCCGCCGTACATCGACCCGCCCGATCCCGATCGTCTGAAGCGCCAGCCGGCACTCCACAACCAGCATCGCGTAGCTGAAGACCAACCGCTGCTTCAGCAGCACACTTGCCAGGTCAGGCCGGTCCTGGGCCGCGTGCAACAAGACCGTCCTCGCCGCGGTGGACAGCCGGTCGAAGTCCCGCCGCAGGCAACGCAGGTAGTGCCGGAACACGCGCCGGCGCTCAGCTTGGAGCTTGCGCGAAATCTTCGGGTGAAATCCCGGCTGGGCCGCCAGGAAATCGTAATCTTCCTCGATAAACAGCCTCTCCATTGGCCGATACCGCGCGATCGAGAACTCGCGGCACCACTCCAGGTCCGCCTCCCCATCCTGGGTCCGCACAGTCAGCCGCCGGAACAACAGCAGGAACGCCAACGCAACCAGAAGGGCGAGCACTGCTGCACCTGCAAGAGCGACATTCATCGGTAGCTCCTCCCTCTTAATACCCCGTCCAGAATAATCCAAGCATTTGCGGGATTGCAATAAATTTCAGGAGATCTAAGTGCAAATTCTGAGGGTAATATACTGGCTATTACTTACGTGCTGCCCGCAAAAGGGTGGAGTTGATAGCGGCAAGATTCTCCACCAGGATCTCCTCATCGTGTACCGCCGGCCGGCGAAGCATGCGAAACATCCGGCTCTCCCCCTCACGATTCAGGAAGGCAATCCACACCGCAAGACACGCAATCGTGATACAGGATTGCACTATGTTCACCACCTGCGTCGTCCCGCTGCCTGTCAGGTTCCGCAGCAGTACTGCCAGGGCCAGGGGCAGGAAATAAACCGCGTAAGCCACGCAATGCACCACAACGTTCCTGCTGAGCGGCACCGGGTACCACGCGAGCAACCCCGTAATCACGAGGAGGAAGATCACCAGACTCGAAACTATCCCGCGGTCGATCGCCAGCACCAACAGAATACGGGGGAACTGCTCCGAAGGATTGCTTAGGTCCGTCCACAAACTCAGCGAAGATACCACCAGAGAGATCAGCAAACCTCCCATCAGCACCCATCTCCCCAGCGATGCGATGCCCTTGTAGTTCTGTAGAACCAGGGAGTAAACCTCAAGTACCACTACGATGTAGAAAAACCACAGCACGATCTGGGTTGGAGCCCAGACCCAGGCATAGGCATTGGTGGCAAAGTGTACGTTCGGCCGGTTATCGATGAGGCGCGCGATGAACGGTACTGCCTCCAGCAAAACAGTCCTCAGCGCCCGGAAAATCAGGTAGGCGGAAAAGAACCGGTATACCCTGTGCAAGCCGTTCTGGCGCAGACGAGCATACAAGACCAGGTAGCCCAGCATCGTGAACCACCATAAGTAGGTCTCAAGCGCCTGAAGGGAAACCATCGTCATACCGGCCTACGGCCTCCCCAATTCTACCATCCAGCACAGAATGCACAAGCACAAAAGTGTGGCAGGAGCCTTGAGAATGCGGATGTTATCGCAATTGCGACGAGTCCGGCGGGAACCAAAGTTAAGTAAAATCCCCGAGTTCTCTTAGTTGGAATACGGACACGGCCAGCAGTGCGGGATCGGGTCGCTGCGGTTGCCCGCGGCGATCCCCGCCAGGCCCAGCGTCAACATCACGGCCAACAGAGCTTTAAGCAGCATGGATGATCTCCTTGGAACCTCTAGTTCGAATACGGGCACGGCCAGCAGTGCGGGATTGGGTCGCTGCGGTTGCCCGCGGCGATCCCCGCCAGGCTCAGCGTCAACATCATGGCTAGTAAGGCTTTGAGCAGCATGGATGATCTCCTTGGAATCCTTAGTTCGAATACGGGCACGGCCAGCAATGCGGAATCGGGTCGCTGCGGTCGCCCATGGCGACTCCAGTCAGGCCCAGGGCCAACGCCAGTACGAAAATCGCTCTCAGTAGCATCAGGTAAATCTCCTTTAGAAATTTAGGTTTATCGCGTACAATGAACAGGTTACCCGGAACGTATACATCCGCAACAAAGGCCGATAAGATTTTCTGAAATCAGAACAAGCGGCAAGTTGGCTCCCCCAACACGAGAATCGTGAACGGGTCGCAGTTTTCGTGTAAAATGGGGCGATTTAGGAAGCGCGCGTATGAACCGATTTGAGGCAAAGGGGCGTCTTGAGAGAGGCGCTACCGCTGACTTGTGGCGGAATACGTTGTCGCAAATCCCCTCTGTGTTCGGGCGGCTGGTCTATCTGACCTCGCTCCGGGACCAGAATACCGGCCTGTATGAGCACTACGGCCTAAGCCAGTCATTCGGGGATGAGGAAGCCGATTCCGTGCTCCGGCACAGCCACGAACAGGCTTTCGCCCAGTGGCTCTGCTTCACGCTCGAGCAGCAGAAAGCCGATCTCGACCTTTACCTCGCCGGGCTGAACGGCAACCGCCGCACGATTGTGAATGCGTGGATCCGCCTGGCCCCGTATCGCAACCTGGTCCCGTCTATCGCGCGCGATGTCGAGCGGCAGCTCTACCTCGCCGATTTCGAGACTATTCTGGAGCTTCTCAGGAGCGAATACGGCGTCGCTTCGCCTGCTCAAGACGCATAGCCACCGCGGTTACCTGGCCCAAAATATCGATTTCATCCGGATAGGCGAAGATTTCCGGATTGCATTGCGAGGCGGGGTGCGGCTGCAGCAGTAAATGGTTCCCTGTAACATTACACCAGCAGCAGGCGTATCCTTTTCGGTGCTCGAAGAAATAGATGGGCCGCTCGAATTCGTTCGACCAGGAGCTTTCGGCCACCTTGCGCCGCGTCTCGTCGATCACCACCAGCGAGCCCGGCTGCAACAGCGGGTACATTGTCCAGTCTTCCGTGCCGATAAACCCATAGCGGTGGTTTTTCAGGTCGAGCCCGTTAAGCAGCACCAGGGGCAGTTTGCCCCATCGCTGGATCATGCGGCTCAGATAAGTCGTGCGGCGCATGTCCAGGCCGGGGTCGAGCGAAAGCGGCAACTGCACCTCGGCGTTCGCGTTCGGCGCGAATCCGATCGCGTGGGTCCGCTCGATCTCGACCACGTTCATGGAGTCCCCGGGCAGTGCGGAAAGATCTACCCCGTACCACTCCAGTACTTCTGTAATGTCCAGCCTGTAGATCGCGCACAGGGAGTAAAGCCGGAATAACGTGGGTACAGTACCTTTGTTTTCTATATCCGCGAGCCTGCTGAGCGCAATTATGAACTCGTCATTTTTGTGACGCTCCGCGATCCGAAGGCTCGCCTCTTCCACGTCGCGATACCGGAGGTTCAGCCGTTCGCGGGCTCGCTTCAATTTCTGACCGGCTTCCTCCATGTTATGATCCTCTCTCGGCGGAATTGAACGACGCGGGACCGATCCACCCGATTGGGGATTGGAAAACACAGAATGAGCTCCGGAAAAATTATATCGGTGACAGAGACCCGGAGCAAGGGTCGAAATGCGTTCTTGTTCTGAATTCAGAACAGAGTCTGTTTGGAAAGGGTCGTTTTGCACATAATTGTGGCCATCACGGGCGCCAGCGGGTCCATCTACGGCCTTCGGATGCTCGAAAAGCTGCGCCGTCAGCCCGAAGTTGAGGTCCATCTTCTTATTACCCGGTCGGGCGAGCGCACCGTCACGCTCGAGACCGGCCTGAAAACCGCCGATCTGCGAGCCCTCGCACACCACTGGTATCCTATAGAGGACATAGGCGCCCGCCTCGCGAGCGGCTCGTTCCCTACCCACGGAATGGTAGTGGCGCCCTGCTCCGTCCGCACCATGTCCGCGATCGCCGCCGGCATCAGCTCCAATCTTCTGCTTCGCGCCGCCGATGTCACCCTCAAGGAGCGCCGCAGGCTGATTCTGATGGTACGGGAAACGCCGTTTCACCTCGGTCACCTGCGAACCATGACGGCGCTCACCGAAATGGGAGCAATCATCGCTCCCCCGATTCCGGGCTTCTATCACAAGCCGCAGACCATTCTTGAACTCGTCGATCACTCGGTGGAAAGGGCTTTGGATTTACTGGGAGTACCTGATCCGAATGCCCGCCGCTGGGATCCGCACCACCCCCAGGGAGACTAATGTGACTAAAGTTGCCGAACGAGTAGCGTTCCAAGGAGAACGAGGAGCATTCAGCGAGGAGGCGGTGCGGAGACTGCTGGGCCCTCGGGCGCGGGTCCTGCCCTGCCAGCGGTTCGAGGATGTGTTCTTCCGGCTGAAGGAGAAGGAAGTCTCGGCCGCGGTCATCCCTATAGAAAACACGCTGGCCGGCTCGGTCCATGAGAACTATGACCACCTGCTGGCGTTCGACTTCGAGATCCGCGGCGAGACCAGCGTCCGCATCAACCACAACCTGATTGCGGCACCCGGCGTGCGGTTCCGCGACCTGCGGCAGGTCTACTCGCACCCGGTCGCGATCAACCAGTGCCTGCGGTTCTTCGCCGGGAACCCGCGCCTCGAACGCGTGCCGTTCTATGACACGGCCGGCAGCGTAAAGATGATTATGGAGGAGAAGCGGACGGATGCCGCGGCGATCGCCTCCTCGGTCGCCGCGGAGATCTACGGGGCGCACATCCTGCGCCGTTCCCTCGAGGACGACCGCCGCAACTTCACCCGCTTCTTCCTGCTGCGCCGGCCTGAAGCGAAGCCGGAGCGCCGGCCGTCACCGCGCAACACGGAATGGAAAATCACGCTGGTGTTCTCCACCCGGAACACGCCGGGGGCGCTGTTCCGCGCCCTGAGCGCCTTCGCGCTGCGCGACGTCAACCTGGCAAAAATCGAATCCCGCCCGCTACGCGGCAAGCCCTGGGAATACCTGTTCTACCTGGACCTGCTCGGCCGCCTCGATGACGAGAAAGTTCGCAACGCGCTCGGCCACTTGAGGGAGCTTGCCGATTTTCTGCGCGTGCTCGGCTGCTATCCGAAGGGCGCCTGAGGAATGCGCGCCTCGCGGTGGATCCCCACTGCGTCGATGCTGCTCGTGTCCCTCATCAGCTACATCGACCGCAACACGCTGGCCCTGCTCGCTCCCACGATTCTCAAAGAGACCCACCTCACCGTAGAGCAGTACGGCTTCGTGATCTCGGCGTTCTCGGTGGCCTACATGATCGGGAACCCGGTATGGGGCCGGACGCTCGATCGCCTCGGGCTGCGGCTCGGTATGATCGCGGCTGTGACGATCTGGACCGCGGCCTCGATTTCGCACGCGTTCGCGGCCGGCTTCTTCAGCTTCGCAGTGGCGCGCGCCCTGCTCGGTTTTGGAGAGGGCGCTACGTTTCCGGGCGGGTTGCGGACGGTGACCCAGACGCTATCGCCCGGCGAGTACGCCCGTGGCACCGCGGTGGCGTACAGCGGCGGCTCGCTCGGGGCGATCGTGACGCCGCTCATCGTGACCCCGATCGCGTTGTGGTGGGGATGGCGCGCCGCCTTCTGGTTCACGGGCCTGATCGGGGCAAGCTGGATCGCGGTGTGGCTGGTGATCAGCCGCCGCCCTGAAGTGCGGTGCGCACCGCCTGTCGTCCGCGCCGAAGTCCACGCGAAAGATGCTCCGCGATTCCGCGATCCCCGGCTCTGGGGCTTCATGCTGGCGTACGCGCTTTGCGCGCTGCCGATCGGATTCGTGATTTACGGGACCGCCATCTATCTCAACCAGGCCTGGGGCAAGTCGCAGGCCGAAATCGGCAGCGTGCTCTGGATTCCTCCGGTCGGCTGGGAAATCGGCTACTTCTTCTGGGGATGGCTTTCGGACCGTATGTGCCGCGGTGCGCGCGATCCCCTCCCCGCGATGCGACGGCTGATGACGGCCGCGACGCTGCTCAGTCTGCCGCTCGCTCTGGCTCCGTGGACACCGTCGTTCGGCCTCGTGCTGCTTCAACTGTTTCTGGCGATGTTCGTGGCCGGCGGGTTCATTATTCTCGCGATGGCCTACGCGACGCAGACGTATTCGACCGCGCACTCGGGCCTCATCGCCGGCCTCGGCGCCGGCGCCTGGAGCGCGGCCGTTGCGCTCGTAATGCCGGTGTTCGGACGCCTCTTCGACCTCCACCGCTCCGACGCGGCATTCATCCTCGCGGCGGCGTTTCCCGTGCTTGGCTATGCGGCGTGGCTCGTGCTCTCGACACGCGGCCGGGCAGCGCGCGTCACGGCCCCTTGACCGGCTCACGCGGCCTGTATATGATGACTCCGTCCTGTACGGAGGTGGCGTCTTGAAATCGACCGAAACGATCAGCCGCATCACGCGGCGCGAGTCTCTCAAGAGGACAGCCGGCGCGTTTATGATTCTCCCGGCCGGACTGGCGCGCGGTTACACAGCCAACGAAAAACTGAATCTCGGCATCATCGGCCTCGCAGGCCAGGGCGAGCGCGACGCCAAAGCGCTCCAGGCGCTGGGAGAGAATATTTCGGCAATCTGCGACGTGGATTCCGAAATGCTCGACCTGCGCGCGCCCGAATACCCGAAAGCGAAAAAGTACACCGACTTCCGGAAGATGATCGAGGGCGAAAAGCTCGACGGCGTCATCGTTGCCACGCCCGACCACAGCCACGCCTATATCAGCGTCTGGGCGATGAAGCACGGCCTGCACGTCTATTGTCAGAAGCCCCTCACGCAGACCATCCACGAAGCCAGGGTTATGGCGCAAGTGGCCGCCGAGACCAAAGTCATCACCCAGATGGGCACCTCCAGTTCAACGGAGGCCCGCAACATGAGGACGGTCGAATTCATCCAATCGGGCGCCATTGGAGAAATCACCGAGGTTCACTGCGTCACCGATCGCCCGATCTGGCCGCAAGGCTATGACCGCGTGGCCGGCGAGGACCCGGCACCGCGCACCCTCGACTGGGATAAGTGGCTCGCCACCGCGCCCATGCGTCCGTACAAGGCCAGGTATCCCCAAGGCCATGCAGTCTACACTCCCCCGCCCGAGAAAAGCCATCAATCCGATTTCAAGGATGCGGGCCTCAGCCCGGTTCCCCCGCTCGGTGTGGTCTACCATCCATTCGTGTGGCGCGGCTGGACCGAATTCGGCAGCGGCGCACTCGGCGATATCGCTCCGCACAGCCTGAATGTTCTGTTCTGGGCTCTCGACCTCGGCGCTCCCTCGGCCGTCGAAATCGTCGAGACCAGCGGGATGAAGCGCGAGATGTTCCCGGACTGGTCCATCCTCCGTTTCGAGTGGGCGGCGCGCGGTGCTCACCCGCCGCTCAAACTCTATTGGTACGACGGAGGCAAGCGCCCGCCCGCCGGACTGTCTGCTCCCGAACAGCCGCAGCAGCGCGTTCCCGAGGCTGTGCGGGGACTCGGGGGCGGCCTGATCTGGATCGGCACCAAGGGCAGTCTTCCCCAGGGGCGCGGGCCTTTCAGGGACCGGAAACCCGAGCCGTACGCGATGCCGCCGCAAAAAGACTGGGGCCGTGAGGACGTCCACAAAGACTGGGTTGCCGGCGTGAAGACCGGCAAACAGCCCAGTTGCCACTTTGGCTACGCCGGCCCGTTCACCGAAGCCTACCAACTCGGCAATATCGCCCTGCGCGTCGGACACCGTGTTGAGTGGGACCCGCGGGCCTTCCGCATCGCCAACAGCCGCGAAGCCAATCAGTATCTCCGCCGCGAATACCGCCGCGGGTGGGATCTCCAGGAGATCGCGGGCGACGCCGGCAAAATTCGTCGTTCGTAGGAGCACAGGCCGGAAGGCCTGTGCCACTATTTCGCTCCGGCGATCTTGAACACGTAGGCCTGTCTGACCGGAAGCCGCGCGGACATCGAGTCCGTCACCTTGATCCTGAGCTGCTTCCCGCTCAGCTTCGAATCCACCGGCGTCCCGGTCTCCAGCAACGTGACGCGCACGCCGGATGGCGCTTCCACGTCGTCAATGACAATCTCGCCCATCGGCCGCCGCGGCACAATCGCATACACCGCCTGGTCATTCGCCGTGAGGAAAGCTTCCACCCGCGCCGATCCGGGCGGAGGAGCGTCCACGAGCTTCGTAATATCGTACTCGGCGCGGTATTCTTTCTCCTCGAGTTTCTGGGCCGCTCCCTGCCCCCACTGCCGCGAGTGCCGCCACGCCCGAGTGCCGTAGATCGCCTCGCCGTTGGGCGGCAGCCAGTCCCCGATCTCGAGCAGCCGCTCCTCCATGATCTCGGGAATCCGCCCGTCCGCCGCCGGCCCTATGTCGAGCAGCAGATTGCCGCCGCGGCTCACAATGTCGATCAGCATCAGCAGCAACTGCCGGTCGGTGTGGTAATCCGTCACGGTCTCCATGCGGTTGTATCCGTAGGAGTAGCCCATACCCCGGCTCTCCTCCCACGGATGCCCGCCCTGCATCATCCCCGCGGTGTACTCGGTAGTGTAGTAGCCGCCGTGCTTATGGCGCGTCTCTTTGCCCCACCTGTCGTTGATCACCACCTCGTCCCGCACGGGCGAATCGTTGAACAGCCACGCCAGAAGCTCCGCCGACCGCCAGTCCTCGCTGGGTATGTCCCACTCGCCGTCGGAGAAGATGATGCTTGGCTTCGCGCGCGTCACCACGTCCTTGAATTGCGGGAACATGTGCTCGGCAACGTAACGCTTTCGGTCGCTGAGCCACAGCGGGTTGTACCACTCGTAGAGAGAGTAGTAAATCCCCATCCGCAGACCCTTGCGGCGACCCGCTTCTGACAGGTCTACCAACAGGTCCCGCTTCGGTCCGATATCCACCGCGTTCCACGGCCTTCCCCACGCGCGGTTCGCTTCCTCGCTCTTCCACAGCGCGAATCCGTCATGGTGCTTCGAGGTCAGCGCGACGTACTTCGCCCCGGCGCGCGCGAAGACATCCGCCCAATGATCGGGGTCGAATAGCTCGGCGCGAAACATCGGCGCGAAATCCGCATAGGGAAAGTCGCGCCCGAAGACCCGCTGGTGAAACTGCCAGGTGCGACTGTCGCGCTTCATCCCGTTCGTCAACGAGTTCCAATACCATTCCGAGTACGGGGTCTCGTCTTTGACGTTGACCGGGGCGAACGCGGGCACCGAGTAAACGCCCCAGTGAATGAAGATGCCGAACTTGGAGTCGCGGAACCACCGCGGCATCGGGCGCGCGTCGATCGACGCCCAGTTGGGCTCATAGCGAGTTTGGGCGGCCGCACGGCCGGCGGCAAAGGCAAGCGGAGCGGAAGCAATCGTTCGGAGCAGGTCGCGTCGTAGCATAGGCACCGCCGCCTATCCTATCAGACCCGCGACGCCAGGGATGACCCTACTTTTCTCTCTTCGGAGGCATCTGGTACACGTAAATCATGTGCGTGCGGTTTGTCGCCGGCACCTCGTCGATTCGCGACGGCTTCCAGCCTCGCATCATGAAATCGTGGGAAACAACGCGCGCGCCGGGGCGCAAATGCGACTCCAGCAGCGGCTTCAACCGGTCATTGGAACTCGTCAGCAGATACAGCGTCACCACATCGGCGGGCCTCAGGTCCACCTCGATGAGGTCGCCTTGAATGATGGTCACGCGGTTGTTGAGGTTCAGCGTCCGCACCCGCTCCCGCGCCTGCCTCGCAAGCTCCGGTGACAGTTCCACGCCGACGCCCTTCGCCTTGAACTCCCTCGCGGCCGTGATCACGACGCGGCCGTCCCCACAGCCGAGATCGTAAACCGTCTCCCCCGGTTTGACATCCGCGGCTTCGAGCATCCGCTCGACCACGACCTGCGGCGAGGGCACGTACGGCGCCAGCCTTTCCGGCTGCGGCCCCTGGGCCAACGCCGGGTAACTCATCGCGGACAAGAACAACACGGTCAACGGTAATCGAGTTTCCATATTTACTGGGAGGCTGCACCGGACGTGCGGCGTCCGTTCCTGAACTTTACGGCTTTCGCGACTATCTCGCTGACAGCCGTCCAGAGGTCCCTCGGACGGCTGATCGTATACTCGTACCCCTTGAAGAACTTCACCGCGCGGCCGATAGCATCGCGCCACGGGGCGTTCTGCGGCTGCAGGTTGTAGTTCATGTAAAACACCGGGTACTCGACCTCTCCCACTTCCTTCAGCGAATCGGTGGGCACGCGCTCATCCACCAGCGCCTTCGGGCTGGCGAAAATCAGCGCGTCCGGGCGATCCTCGCCGCCCACTTCTCTTTGGATGAGATTAGAGAGGAACTCCGTTTCGCCGTTTTTCTGGCTGAGGCGTTTGAGATCGACCGTGCCCAGGTTGAGAGTCCGCAAGGCATCGCCAAGCGCTGGAAAATCAATGCGGTTCGCGTTCTCCTGACGGTACAGAATGCGCTGCTCCTGGAGATTGAAGGCGATGAGGGAGAACTTCCCGAACCGTGGTTCGCGGGCAATCGTCCGTAAAATCGAGACAAGCGCCGAAGTATCCAGGGGCTGAAGCGCGGCGGACGTGGCGTTCTGAGGAGCGAAATTTACAAGGACCTTTACGCTCAGTTGCGGTTCACCCTGCACTCGTTCCACCGGCGGCTCGTCCTTGAACGCCTCCTGCTCGGCCGCCTGCACAGCTTCCGGGTTGAGCGTAAGCGAGAGCTGCTTATCCTTTTGCGGCAGCTCCGCCTCTGTGTCCCAGTAAAACGAGCACACCCGCTCGGACCGGTCGCGCATCAGCCAGTCCACGTGGTACTTCCCTTCCCCCAGGTCGAACGCGCCCTGAAGGTATGCGCTGCCGGACGCGTCCGCCTCAATGCGTGGCACCCGCACATGCTGCACGAAAAGGGATGGATCGTCCTTGCGGTTCTCCGGCGTCACCCGGAAAATCATCGTCAGCAGGTTCTCCGTTCCTGCCAGGTCCTTCAGCGGGACGCTCACTTCGTACCCGGCGTGGAAGCGCAGATCGAATCCCAACGCCGGCTTAGCGGGGGTTACGGTGCAGGGGAGATCTTTACGCGGCTCCTGGGTTTCGAGGATCGCCCGGTCGGTGGGAATCATGCGCCCCACACCCCCGGGCACCGAGCCCATCAGCAGGCTCTGAGCGCACATGCCCGCTGGCAAGACAGCCGGCATAAGACAACGGAGGACACTTGAGCTGAGTCTTCCGCGGCGCGTCGTCATCATCCGGAACCAAGCCAGCTTTCGACCTTCCATTGTAGCTCCCGTTCGGCCTCCGGAGTCCCCCGCCCTTTGCTGATTCCATTATGGGCCTTCCAGTCAGTCAGTTGTGGTACAGTTCTAGGGAATATGGCATCCCGAAGCGTGAATAAAGTCATTCTGATCGGCAACTTGGGCCGGGACGCGGAGACGCGGTTCACACCCGCCGGCGCGGCGAGAACCACCTTTTCCATCGCGACGAGCCGCCGCTGGAAAGACCAGCAGACCGGCGAATGGAAGGAAGAGACCGACTGGCACAACGTCGTTCTCTGGCGCCAGGAGAACGTGGCCAACTATCTGACCAAGGGCACGCAGATCTACGTCGAAGGGCGCCTCCAGACCCGCAACTACGATGATAAGGACGGCAAGAAGGTCTACGTCACGGAAGTCGTGGCGGATAACGTGATCCTGCTCGGCGGCCGCGGCGCCGGAGCCGGATCCGAAGCCGGATCCGACATGTCGCAGCACGTTTCCGCCCCGCGCGGACCGCAGCGCGTCCAGCAACCCGCCCCCGCCCGCGACGAAGGCCCAGGTTTCGATACCGCCAGCGACGACGACGTTCCGTTCTAGGCATCGGCGTGCATCCGCGTTTATCGGCGGCTCAATAATTGTGGGCCGCTGATAAACACCTAGAAACGCTGATAGATGCCCTTGACTTTCCCTTTTTGTTCGCCTATCATCTTCTCCATGAGCCAAAGCCAGGTCGAAGTCAAACAGTTCGGGCCATACCACATCATCGGTATGAGCTACGTGGGCAAGAACGAGAACAACGAGATCCCGCGGTTATGGGAACGGCAGTTGATACCGCGGTGCAAGGAGATTGAGACACCCGAACGTGCGAGCGCGTTCGGGATCTGCCGGTGCGTTCCGGGAATGACGGACGGCACGTTCGAGTACATCGGGGCCATGGAAGCCAAGGCGGGAGCGGCGGCGCCGGACGGGATGGTCGCGGCCGAGATCCCCAGGGCTGACTACGTCGTGATTCCGGTGGCCGGCCTGTCCGAGGTGCGCCAGGCGTGGGGCAAGATTCCGGAGCTTTTGGCCGGGCTGACCGAGTGGACCCCGCTATGCGGCCCGGAAGGCTGCGAGTGCGCGACACACCCTTCCTTCGAATACTACCCGCCCGAGTTCCAGGGCGAAGGGCCCCTGTTCCTGTATATCCCTGTAAAAAAGAAGGCCGCTTAACGGTGGGCGGGGGCCGGGCGGCCGGTCCCCCGCTCCATTCAACCCCAAATATCCCCGTACAACCGAAAAACCTCTCATTCTGCTGCACTTAGGGTGCGGATCGGATCCGGGCGGCTCTTGACGCCCTTGAGTCTTCCTTTTCTAAAGACGACGACTTCCGGACCGCTGAATCGATATCGGGCAATCTCACGCCAGCCCCGCTCCACCAAATTTGCCTCCAGTTCCATGTGGCGCTGGGAAGAATAATACGGACTGGTGGCGACGGCAATGGCTTCAAAGCGACCGCAATCTGCAGGGCAGATATGCTGGGAAAAGCCTGGCTGGAAAAGGCTGTAAATGTAAGAAGAGGCATCCGGGGACAGCATGACACAGGCTCCCCTTTGCGTCTCGGCTGCCAACCGGGCCGATGCCGCTTTCCAATCTTCCCGGGGTCGAAGAAAGAACGATGTGCTTGAATAAACGAAAGAGAACAAAATACATGCCACGAATCCTGCGGCGGACATCGGGCTGCGCTGTGAGATACGTTCGATTCCCAGGGCAGCCATTAAGGAGAGTGGCACAGTGACGTAAATCATCTGCCGGACCGCGAAGAAGTACGCGAAGCTGATATCACCAATTACTGCACCCAACACCGGCACAATGAGATACAGAATCCAGAATTGGCGCTCCTTCTGAGCAAGTTTTCGGCTCCCGTAGACACCCGCAGCCAAGAGAATCAGCGTACCAAGGTAGCCGGCGCCTATCAGTTCCCTCAAAATGCGCAGGCCATCGCTAAAGCGGAGGTGAGCCGGACTCAATTGGATTTCATTCCGCCAAAACGGCGCGGCGTAGAGATACCACGGTAGAAACAGCAGACCCGCTATGACAAGTGCAACTCCGGAATACAACAATTGGCGTCTTGATTCCCGCGCAGAGAGCGCAAACCACAGAAAGTGCGCCACCGGGACGAACAGGCTGTAGGGTTGCGAGTAGATTCCAAGGACAGCGAGGGCAACATACGTCATGAGCCTTCCTACTGTCGGCTTGGTGCGTAGCCGCAAAATGGCGACCGTAGACCAGATCGAAATACAGAGAGCCATCGAATAGGGCCGCGCCTCGGTTGCGTAACGAAATTGTATGGGTAGGATGGCGAAGAGGATCACGGCGAGCATGGGCTGCTTTAGGCCGCTCCGTCGTGCCAGAACAAAGACTCCGATGCATGCAAGAGAACTGAAGAAAAGAGAGGGAGCCCGAGCAGACGCCTCTGAGTAATCAAGCACCTTTAGCGTGCAGAAAGAAACCACATACCCCATGGGAACACCGCCGGCACTCCTGGCCGCACCCCACAGAACGTCGCCTAGAGTCTGGACGCGGACGATGTACACCTGAATGATCTCGTCGAGCCAAAGGGGTAAGTACGGCAGCAGAACCGAGCCGACCGCCACATAAAACAATATAAATCCAGCAAGCAGACAGCCATCAATACGGGCCAAGGTGAAACTTCTCAGCCGGCCAGAAAGGGATCTGAAGCTGTTGTTCATTGTTGTTCATGCCCTCGTTTACAGGTGGACACTCAGGTGTGGCACGAGGATTCAGGCCGCAAAATGTGCTCCAAAGAAAGTCAACTCGGTTGAGCCAAGCGGGCGGATACCTCAATTCACACCTTGCTGCCCAACTATCTCTTAGCGCGGGACATACGTCAATCTGGTGGGCAGACTAACCTCGCTTTCTCCCCTACCGCCATGAGTTGAGCGCCCGGTTTCCAGCAGGGTAGCAATCTTTCCACCAGACTGTCCACAGGTTGATTCCGCCCCGTCGAATCGGTGAAGACGGAGCCAGCAATCGTTGATCCTTTTACATGGAACCAAACCCTGTCCGTCGAAAGAATGCGGTCCCCAAGCGGGATCGAGCCTGTGTTCAGGCTCTTCCGGGGAAACGGAGCGGACGATGAGAGTACACTCAAACCAATCCAGGGGGGCCGCCCAAGAGCTGCGAGCCGGACCCTGGTTTCGCCGGAAGGAGATCGGTGGCGGCCGAAATCCGGAAGTGCGATTACGTCGTGATCCCGGTGGCGAGCCTGGCTGAGGTGCTGAAGGCCTGGGGCACGGTGCCGGAAAAGCTTAATAAATTGCAAGGTTGGGTGCCATATTGCGCCCCCGGTCGGTTGCGAGTGCGCGACACACCCCTGCTTCGAGTACTACCCGCCTGAGTTCCAGAGCGAAGGCCGACTGTTCCGCTTAACGGTGGGCGGGGGCCGGGCGGCCGGTCCCCCGCTCCATTCAACCCCAAATATCCCCGTACAACCGAAAAACCTCGCATTCTGCTGTACTTAGCGTGTGGATCGGATCCGGTTATCCTTATAATCACACTGGCCACCCGTGGCAATCTTCCAGGAGGACTCGAGCATTGAGCACCCAAACGTTTTCGCCGACGACCGCGAAGGATTTCAAGGTAATTCAGCCTGATACTACGTTCGGCGGTTCGCCCATCGAACCGATCCGCAGGGGTTTACCCAAGATCACGCAGTCGCTCTGCCCGGAGTGCACTCGGGTGATCGAGGCCCGCATATTCGAGGAGAACGGCAAGGTCATGATGGAGAAGACCTGCCCGCAGCACGGCTACTATAAGGACACCATCTACTCCGACGTCCGCCTCTACCTCAAGATGGAGAACTGGAACTTCGGCGACAACCGCGGGGTGAGCAACCCGGCGATCCCGAACGCGAGCCGCTGCCCGGACCAGTGCGGCCTGTGCTCGATGCACATGAGCCACACCGTGCTCTCGAACGTCGACCTGACGAACCGGTGCAACCTGACGTGCCCGGTGTGTTTCGCCAACGCCAACGCGGCCGGGTATCTCTACGAGCCGAGCCTGGAGCAGGTGCGGCGCATGCTCTCCGCGCTGCGGAATGAGAAGCCGGTGGCGAACCGCGTCGTGCAGTTCTCGGGCGGCGAGCCGACGATCTACCCGCATTTCCTGGAAGCCTGCCGCATGGCGAAGGACATGGGCTTCTCGCACGTGCAGTGCGCCACCAACGGCATCATGTTCACCGACCTCGAGTTCGCGATGAAGGCGAAAGAGGCGGGCCTGCACACGCTGTACCTCCAGTTCGACGGCGTCTGCGAAGACATCTACGCACGCACTCGCGGCGAATCCCTGCTGGACAAGAAACTTCAGTGCATCGAGAACGTCCGCAAGGCGGGGATGAAGATCTGCTTCGTGCCGACCATTGTGAAAGGGCTGAACGACCACCAGATCGGCGACATCCTCCGGCTCGCTCTGGACAACATCGACGTAGTGAGCGCTATCAGCTACCAGCCCGTGTCGTTCACCGGCCGCATCTCGCGCAAGGAACTCGAAGCCAAGCGGGTGACGATGTCCGACGTGGCGCTCGCGGTCCACGAGCAGACCGGCATCTGCGACCCGATCGACGATTGGTTCCCGCTCTCCTGCGTGGCTCCGTTCTCGAAGTTCCTGGGCGCGCTGCGCGGCGAGATGGTCCCCACGCTGAGCCCGAACCCGCACTGCTCGATGGGCACCTACCTTTTCGTGGACAAGAACAAGAAGGCGAAGCCGATCACGCAGTTCGTGAACATCGGGGCGTTTCTCCAGGATCTGGACATGATGTCGCGGAGCATGGAGAAACAGCGGATCAAGTTCTTCTCGAAGATGAAGACGTGGAATTCGCTGCGCAAGCACTACCATGAGGACCGCGCGCCCGAAGGCCTCACGTTCAACAAGTTCCTGGAAACGCTGCAGGGCCTGATGGACAAGGACTACGGCCGCGGCAAGATGGAGCAGGAAGGATACACCTACAAGACGCTGATGGTTGCGGGGATGCACTTCATGGATTCCTACAACTACGACATCGAGCGTGTGAAGCGGTGCGTGATCCACTACGCGGCTCCGAACGGCCTGATCTATCCGTTCTGCGCCTACAACGCCGGGCCGACCTACCGCGAGAAGATTGAGCGCAAGTACTCGATGCCGTTCGACAAGCAGATCGAGCTGATGGGATTGAACGGATCGTGCGGTTCCGCCTGCGGCTCGGAGGAAAAACCGGTATTGGTAAATCTGGAGTAGGGGCGACGCATGTGTCGCCCGAGGGCCGGGCATTCCCGGCCCCTACAATCCGTCGTCGAAGAAAACTCGCCTTTTCGTTTTTGCTTTAGCCTCAATCGAATTCGCTTTCTCCCGGGTAACTGCGGCGGTCTGGACCGCGGGCGCGGGGGCCGCCGGCGCAACAGGCGCGCTTGACACGAACCGAAGAGACTCGCTCACCGTGGTCCGCCGGTCCAGCAGATCGAGCCGGAAGTTCACTTCGTTTCCCCGCGGCGCGTAAACCACCGCGCCCGTGCGCAGTTGGTGCTCGTCGAGGTCCAGGTCTTTCCGAAATCCCCCGTCGGTAATAGAGAGGACGCCTCGTTCGGCTTTCAGCACGGCCGGCGCGTTGCGGTTCCAGCAGACCCGCAGATAGCCGCTGCTGGGCTCAATCGAGAGCGCGGGAGCGAAATTCGCCTGAACGGCAGCAGGCCGCCGGGAGTGATCGAACACCTGGTACTCCAGCGCGCCAAATGCGACGATCCCCGCTGCGATGCCTCCGGCCAGCTTCCACTTGAACTGGCGCAGGCGCGGAGGCGCCGCCGGCGCGAACCGCGGCACTGGAACCGGCCGCGCGGGCGCTGGCGGCGCATCGCTTGCCAACGGCAGAACCTCCGCAGGGAGCGGCGCGGCGTCCTGCGGAACAGTCCCGATCTGTTTCAGAATTTCCGCGCTGCTGAAGGGAAACTCGAGATACGGGGATTGCCTGTGTAACTCGCCCTCTTCCCTGAAGAAGAAGCCGGCCGCGCCCGGCTTGGTGGCATCCGGCCGCACGAGCAGGAAGACGTGATTCGGATTGCCGAAGTAGGTGTCGATCACCGCCATGTCGTCCTGGTCGAGGTAGAGACCGAGGCGCGTATGGCTGCGGTAAAAACCCACCGCCTGCTTGCCGCCATTGCCGCGCTTCAGCACTTTCTCGAGCCGTTTGCGGTCCGGTTCGGACAGGACATAGGACGGCCCGCGCCTGTGTTCGCAGGAAACGGCCTCGTAGTCGTCGATGATAACCGAGTTCTCATCGCCGGTTTCGATGCGCCCGAGCAGAACCCCGCCCACCTCCATGCCTCTCTTCGGCACCGCCCAGAAGCCTTTCATGATGTCGGTTTCCAGACGCTCGACAACCGCAAGGCTCAGGTGAATGGACAGCGGATGGCCCGAAACTCTCCATTCGTAATAGCTCGGGGTACTCGCATGGACACTGCTGCCCGTAGATTCAGAGTTGGAATACCGCATAATCGCCCCTCGGCCTGCGTTCGTTAGCCCCAGTTTTCCGGACGCGTGTTGACTCTATTCTACATCGGAACTGAATCGGAGTCGCGTGCGCTAGGATGAAGAGTCGCGCTCCATGGATTTCGTCGAGCAGCTTAAGTCGTCGGTCGATATTGTCGATGTGATCGGCCAGTACGTGCGCCTGAGGAAAGCGGGCACGCGCTACGTCGGGCTGTGCCCGTTCCACACGGAAAAGACCCCCTCGTTCGGCGTTCACAGCGTGCATCAGTTTTACAAGTGCTTCGGCTGCGGCGCCGGCGGCGACGTGATCAAGTTCGTGATGGAAGTCGAGGGTCTCACGTTCTATGAGGCTCTGAAGACCCTCGCCGAGCGGCACGGCATTCCGATGCCGAAGCGCGCCGAATACTCCGATCCGGAAACCAAGCTTCGCGCGGCGCTCTACCGCATGCATGAGATCGCGCGCGATCTCTACCGCTCGGGATTGAAATCGGGGCACGGCGCGGCGGCTCGCGCGTATCTCGGAAAACGCGGAGTGGCTCCCGCGACAGCCGACGAGTTCGAACTCGGATTCGCGGACGCTTCGGGCCACCTGCTCGCGCGCGCCTTCGAGAAAGAAGGTTTCGCCGCGGAGCAGATGGAGGCCTCCGGCCTGGTTATCAAGCGCCAGGAAGGAACCGGGTTTTACGACAGGTTCCGCGGGCGCCTCATGTTTCCCATACACAACGAGCAGGGGAAGATCATAGCGTTCGGCGGGCGCGCGCTGGAGGCCGGCCAGGATCCGAAATACCTCAACTCTTCGGACACGGAGATCTACCACAAAAAGCGCGTACTCTTTAACCTGCATCGCGCGAAGGACGCGGTCAGGAAATCGAGCCGCGCGGTTTTGGTTGAAGGCTACATGGATGTGATCGGCGTGTGGTCGGCGGGCGTACACGAAGTGGTCGCGTCGTGCGGAACCGCGCTGGTATCGGATCAGGTGCGATCGCTCCGCCGCCATGCCGAGCGCATCGTGGTGAACTTCGATCCGGACCAGGCGGGAGTGAACGCCGCCGAGAAGTCGATCCAGATGCTGCTCGAAGAGAACATGCGCGTGCGCGTTCTGGAACTGGAGGGCGGCGACGATCCCGACGAGTACATCAAGAAGAACGGCGCCGAGCTGTACCGCACGCGGGTGGAGAAAGCGCCGGGATATTTTCATTGGCTCGCGGACCGCGCGCGGGCGCGCTTCGATATGCGCAGCGCGGAAGGCCGGATCGCCGGGCTCCAGTTCCTGCTCCCCGCCATCCAGCGCATCAGTGACAAGCTCGAGCGCGCCGCGATCGCCGAAGAGGTGGCCAATTATCTTCAAATCGAACGCGGGCTGGTGCTCGACCATTTCCGAAAGGCCGCAACCGGCCGGCGCGAAACATCGCTCGCGCAAACCAGGGATCTGCCCCGGCCGGTGGAGCGCATTCTGCTCAATGCCTTGCTCGCGAGCGAAGAGGTAAGAAAGCCCGTTTTGCCGAAACTCAGGCTAATTTCGGAGTGGGAGCGGTTCGTTACGCGCCGTATTTTCCAGGGCTTGTTTCAGATCGAAGAATCGGGTGCGCCGTTCCGTTTCGCGGAACTGGAAGCGCGGCTCGCGGATAACGACCGCGAGTTACTGGCAAGCGTGATTTTCGCCGACAAGCCGGATGAGGACGAGTATTCGCTGGAGCGGGCGCTGGCCTGTCTCAGCACGCTTGAACAGGCGGACCGTGAAGCGCGGCGGACCGTGCTAAAGACTCGGATCAAAGAAGCCGAGCGTGCTGGTATGCTGGAAGAAGCTCTGCGAATTACGGAAGAACTGGGCCGGCTCGAACGGAACTGAACGCGGGTTGGCGGCTGTTGTACAATTCGTGGACGTAGGGTTGCAGGGTTGTGGGGTTCCGGTGGCGATCGAGGACAAATACGACCGTCTGAAACAGTTGATGGACGCCGGCAAGGAGAAGGGCTACGTCTTGTACGACGAGGTTAGCGAACTCCTTCCCGACGACATCACACCCGGACCGGAACTGGACGATTTACTGGTAAATCTCGACGGCGCGGGCGTCGAAATTCTGGAAGAACCCAAGCTGGGCAAGAACGGCGAGCAGGAAGAGTTTGTCGATCTGGAGCTTGGCCAGGAATTTACCGACAAAACCAACGATCCCGTTCGGATGTACCTCCGCGAGATGGGCACGGTTCCGCTGCTCACGCGCGAGGGCGAGATCGAGCTTGCCAAACGCATCGAACGCGGGCAGAACGCAGTCCGCAAATCCCTTTCCCGGTCCGCTCTGATCACGCGCGAGGTCCTGAGTCTCGGCGACGACGTCGCACGGGGCGTGTTGAATGTGCGCGACATCCTCGTCCTGCCGGACCTGGTGGCGAACGAGGACTCGCTCGACACCCAAAGGGCTGAAATTCTCCAGGTTATCGAAGAAATAGACCGTAATTACCGGAAGGCGCAGCAATTCCGGCAGAAAATGATGGGCGTCCCCCGCACGATGAAGCCGAAGCAGTACCGCGCGCTCCGGTGGAGCCTGGCGCGGTCCACCGTGCGCATCTCGCGGCTCATCCGCTCCATTCCGGCCAGCTTCCAGGTGCGCCGCAGGCTGGTGGATTGCGTCCGGCGCGCCGTGGAGGAATTCAAACCGGTCGAGCGAGAAATCGCGCGTATACAGCGCAGGCTGGAGGAGGCCGCAAGCTCGCTGCCCGGAGCGTTGCGCGACCTGCGCAAGGAATTCCGGCAGTACAACCTCCGCATGCAGCAGTTGGAAGAGGAGTGCGGGGCGAGCGCGACCGAGCTCCGGCGCACACTACAGATCATCGAGCGCGGAGAAGCCGAGGCCGAGGCGGCAAAGAAGCAGTTGATCGAAGCGAACCTCCGCCTGGTGGTTTCCATCGCGAAGCGCTACACGAACCGCGGGCTGCAATTCCTCGACCTGATTCAGGAAGGCAATATCGGGTTGATGAAAGCGGTGGACAAATTCAACTACCGCCGCGGCTACAAGTTTTCGACGTATGCGACGTGGTGGGTGCGGCAGGCGATCACGCGCGCCATCGCGGACCAAGCCCGCACCATACGCATCCCGGTGCATATGATCGAGACGATCAATAAGCTCGTCCGCACGCAGCGCAGACTCCAGCAGGAACTCGGCCGCGAGCCCACCACCGAGGAACTCGCGAAGAAAATGGATCTGCCCGTGCCGAAGATCCGCAAGGTACTTCGCATCGCGCAGGAACCGATCTCGCTCGAAACCCCCGTCGGAGAGGAAGAGGAATCGCACCTCGGCGATTTCATCATCGACCGCCGCGTTGTTTCACCCTCAGAGGCCGTGATCAACCTCAACCTGCGCGAGCAGACCGCCGAAGTGCTCAAGACGCTCAGCCCGCGCGAAGAAAAGATCATCAAAATGCGCTTCGGTCTCATGGACGGCAGCGAGCATACGCTCGAGGAAGTGGGCCAGCACTTCGCGGTGACGCGCGAGCGCATACGGCAGATCGAGGCGAAGGCGCTGCGCAAGCTTCGCCATCCCAGCCGCAGCCATCGCCTCCGCGCGTTTCTGGATACGGGACTTCAGGAGCAGTAGATCTCCCGCACAAGCGAGACAATTTCCGGGGGCGACAGGTGTTCCCACGGTTCGCCGCTCGCAATGCGGCGGCGCACTTCGGTGGCGGAGACGTCGTCGCAATCGGCCGGAACGGCAAGCGGATGGATGCATTCCTGCATCTCGAGCGGCGGCTCGTAATGTCCTCTTCGCGGAGCCACGAGCAGATGGTATTCGCGCAGTTGCTCCAGGAATGCTCCCGGTTGGCCGTAGTCCCAATTCACGATGCGCTCGGCGGCGTCGCGCCCGCACAGGAAGTAGAGTTCCGGTCCCTCGCCGTACGCCGCCCGGCACTCGCGCGCGATCTCGATGAACAGACCTTTCTCACTTGCCGCGATGGAGAAGCGCGGCTCAGACCGGACGGCGGCGTCGAGCATGCGCAGGCGGTCGTCAAAGCCCGCATTCTCCCAGCCCTTGTGCGGGAAAACGCGCGGGAGCACGAAGAGAACTTCGTCCACCTGGGAGAGCGCGGCACGCGCCAGAGCTGTGTGCGCGCGCGTGGGCGGATTGAAACTCCCGGCAAGAACGCCGAGTTTGCGCGGGCTCACTCCCTCGCGTCGGAAAAACTCCATCGCTTTATCGTAGTCCGAAAGCACCGCTCGAATCCGAGCCGCGACCGCAAGGGAGTGCCTCATGGGCCTGCGATGGCCCGTGATCGGTCCGACAGTGGGACAGGCCTGTGGGCCGCCGATAGCGATGAAAGTCGGCGCACAGTTGCGGCGACCCGGAGCGGGCCGGGCATGCCCGGCCCCTGGACTTTGGCCCTTTTGCAATCAGTTCGCGGCATAAAGCACGGCAGAGCTGAGGTGGGGGACGAATTTCTCGGGCTTCGCGGCCGAGGCGGAGAGGGTCACGAAGTCGGAGAAATTCGAGACA
>JAEZIJ010000099.1 GCA_023436715.1 Acidobacteriota bacterium | reverse complement strand
GGCGCGCCCCGCCCGCCCGCCCCCCCCCCCCACGCCGCCCACCGGGACTCGATCTCGGTCCCGGTGAAACACCCCATCAATCGCCGAACTGCGCCGCAAACGGCCGGCGACCCGCGTGTCCGAATTGTCTCACCTGCCGCTGGCCAGCAGTTTGCCCCCGGCCAGACAGTCTCGATCACGGTTGAGCTTACACCCCCTCTCACGGCCAACGATATCGCCGTCAGAGTCCCGAACTTAGGTCGGCTGCAGGGCACAAATTACAGCGGATCTCAATACAGTGCGACTCTGGTGATCCCTGATTTCTACGCTGGCCCTCTTACGCTGATACCTGCCATCACGGACAGTCTCAACACCCCGATACGAGGCGCCGAGGTCACCGTGGCGGTTCGGCCTGAAACCGCCCCGGCAAGTATTGACCTCCCACGCGACTATTACGTCATGTCCTCCCCGCCTCCTTCGACAGAGACGATCAGTGTGCTCGGAAACTATCCACCCGACCTGCGCCGCGATCTCTCCTCTGCCGCTGCCGGGACGACTTTCGAATCGAGCAACCCGGACGTCCTCAAGGTAGATGCCGACGGCAACGTGACCACGGTGGCGCGTGGCATTGTGATAGTCACAGTGGAGAACACCGGGGTGAAGAGCCGAGTGATCTTTGTCGTGGAGGATCCCGCTAACCCGCTGCCGCCAAAACTCGTATCGGGCCTTCGGATTTCCAAATCCACTCCAGTTCTCGATACGCAGTCCGGTTTCTACAACCAAAACCTTCAGGTCTCGTATCCAGGAGGAATCGGTGGCAGCTCTCCGCCTCCCATCGTTGGCCCGCTCTTTGTGGTGCTCACCGGGCTTCCTTCGAACGTGACCCTTATAAACGGGAGGGAGACGAAAACGCTGTCACCGGTCGGAAGCCCCTACGTGGAAATCGAAACTCCGGACGGGCTTACGCTTGAGCCGGGGCAGGCGATTACGATCCCCTTGCAGTTTCTGAACCCAAGTGGGCGCAAAATCGTTTACACAACCAGCATTTACAGGACCCTTGCAGAGCCATAGAGCAAGGAAGTCAAGTTTAGGCTCTTGAATACGGGTGTTGTGCGTCGACGAGGTCACAACACCCGTTATCAGAGAAAATTACTCTGTGCCGAGGAGGGCGGCGAAGACGTCCCAGAGCCTCTGAAAAAGGACGACACCCTCACAAATGCTCTTCATTGAATGCAATGTTGTACGGGGCGGCCAAAACAAGATTTCGGTCGTGCGACTGGGCCGGTGGCCGGTTGGCCGTAGAGCCGACGCGCAGGAATTGGCGATCGCCTTCTACTACGGCGACGTGCTGGCCCGGCAGTACTCGACCCTTGACATCGCCGGCTCGCCCGGCAACATTTCGCGGAGCATCTCGCACTACAGGGTTATCTCCGAAGTCTATGGATATTTCCAGCAGAAAGATAATTCGTGGACGTTCGAGTTACTGACGACGGATGGGCGGCGGCTTGCATTCGACCCCTCCACGGGAACCCTGCTCTGGGCACGGAAGCAGTGAATCGGTGGACTATTTCGGCGCGGCGCCGTCGAACGGCGCATCGGGAATTCGCATGACCAGATCGCCGATGGTCGAGACGCCGAAGAGGCGCTGGAGTTGAATCGGCTCGAACTCCCTGTATTGCCATATCCCGCCGCGCTCGCGGTAGATATAGAAAATGGTTCGGGGGGCGACGCGTGCCGCCGCCTCCTCTCCAAACCCCATTGCGTCGAAGGTCGCTTCAAATCCAAAAGCCTTCGCGGCCTCGTTGATTGCCAACTTGCGATCGACGTCTGTGTTGAAGTTGTCGGGGTCGCACTGAGCGTTGTTCTCACTGCACCACTTCTTGGAGATATGCGGCCGAATTAAACGAGAATACTGCCGGCGCAAAACATCGCCCTCGGGAGGATAGACCTCAACGGAACGATTGCGAGCCGCGTCGTACACAGCGATGTGCAATGGGTGGACCGAAGCGAAATGGATTTCACTTCTTTGCACGATGGCATACTCGGACCCCAACAAACCGAGCAGGGAACCCGAGAGGGCGGCTCTGTAAGAGAGGAGCGAAGAGAGAACGATAGTGCAGCCCGCCGATGGATTAACGTGTGTCTCGATGTACACGAAGTTGCGGTGTTCGCGGATCCTTAGTGCAGACCCGAGGCAGTCCATTCGGATCCCGTCTTGAAAGGGTGCTTGAAGCTGGGGGATGTCTACGCGCCGGAGATTTCCGGTTCCACGGTCAATACGAACGACATGGAGCGGGGGGTGAAGGAGACCGGAACCGTCGTCAACATAGTACGCAAGGAGAAAGGGATCACCGGTGGAAACGGTGTAACTCGTGATGCTCTGGCTAAGCTCCGGTTCGGCAAAACCCTGCACCGGAACATCGGCCGCACGAAGGGCCTCTCGGAGAGATTCTGCGGCGATCACGTGGAAGCTGCCGAGAAGGAAGAGGAACCCGGTTGCGGTTGAGAGAACCTTGGGCGGCAACTCTCTTTACCCCAGCCACCGCTCCATGAGCGGGAAATACGCGTCGATGCGGCGGTCGCGCAGGAACGGCCAGTTGCGGCGGGTCTGGTCCACACGGTGGGTGTCGCATTCGGCCACGAGGATGGCTTCCTGGTCCGGTGGCGCTTCGGCGATGACCTGCCCGAACGGGTCGGCGATGAACGACGAGCCCCAGAATTCGAGGCCGCTCTCGGGGGTTCCCTCGTACCCTATCCGGTTTGCCACGGCCACGTAGACGCCGCTCGCGATCGCGTGGGATCGCTGGATCGTGCGCCAGGCTTCGAGCTGGGCGGCGCCGTGCTTCTGCTTCTCCGAAGGGTGCCAGCCGATCGCGGTCGGGTAGAACAGAACCGTGGCTCCGCGAAGCGCGGCCGCGCGGGCGGCTTCCGGATACCACTGATCCCAGCAGACGAGCGTGGCGATGCGCCCGAACGGCGTGTCGAACGCGGGGAAGCCGAGGTCGCCCGGCGTGAAATAGAACTTCTCGTAGTAGAGCGGGTCGTCCGGAATATGCATCTTCCGGTAGAGCCCGAGGATTTCGCCGTCGCCGCCGATCACGACCGCCGTGTTGTGGTACAGCCCCGGCGCGCGGCGCTCGAACAGCGACGCGATCACCACGATTTTCAGCTCGCTGGCGAGCATGCCGAGTCGGGTGGTGGTCGGTCCGGGGATAGGCTCCGCCAGGGCAAACAGTTCAGCATCCTCCTCGCGGCAGAAGTACTGGGTGCGGAAAAGCTCCTGAAGGCAGATGACCTGGGCTCCGCGCCCGGCGGCTTCACGGATACGCCACTCGGCCTTGGCGAGGTTCTCGTTCGGATCGAGCGAGCAGGTTGTCTGCACTACCGCAATCCGAAACTTCGTCTCCGTGATCGGCTCCATATCCTGATTCTTTCATTTTTGCGGAGCCGATGCTGCGTCTTGTGTTTACGGGAGATCCATATTGTGCGACACAGCGATCAGCCAGGCGCCCCCGTCTCTGACCATGATGCAGTTAAGAAGACCGCGCCGTTCGGGCCAGGGCATGCCGTCGGGCCGCACCGCTCCGATCTGATTCCAGCGCACGTCCACCGCGGCGATGTCCGGCCGCAGCGGGCGCACGCGGACATCCCTGATCGTCAGGAGCGCGTTCCTGAAAGACGGCAGCCCCGGGGTCTGCGCCGGAGCGAACAGCGGCTCATGGAGCTTGCGGATGGCATCCCGGCCCCTCGAGTAGGTTCCGAAGACGCTGGTCAACTCGCCGTCCTCTGTGAAATGGCTCGCGAAAGCCGCCGCATCGCAGCGGTTCATCGATTCGGCAAGACTCTCGAGGACATGCCGCACTGCCTGTTCTTCGGTGCCGGTATCGAGATGCCGGAATTGTGGTGTGCTCATGGTCTTCCCCCCTGGCCTGAGTTTTGTCCCTGCCAACATGATAGATTTCTCCGGGTACCCGGAACAAGCGCCACCACGGCTTATACTGGTTGATTCGATTTTCAGGTCCCCGATGAGGATACTTACCCGTTCGAGCGCCCCACGGCTGGCCGCCGTTTTCTGCCTGGCCGCGGCGTTGAGCCGGGCTGCCGTCCCCGCACCCAAGGATCACTTCGGCTTCACGCCAGGTGACGATTACAAGCTGGCAAACTACACAGAGATCAGCGGCTACTTTCAGAAGCTTGCGCGATCAAGCGACCGCATCCGGCTGGTGGAGTTCGGAAAGACGACGAACGGCAAGCCGATGTTTCTGGCCCTGATTTCCTCGCCGGAAAACCTGAAGAATGCGGAGCGCTACCGGGAGATCAGCCGCCGTCTGGCGCTCGGGCAGCCCTCGCCCGACGAGGCACGGCGCATTGCGGAAGAGGGGAAGGCCATCGTCTGGATCGATTCCGGGCTCCACGCGACCGAGGTGGCGCCGGCGCAGCACGCTCCGGAACTGGCCTATCGAATGGTGACCGGCGAGGGCCAGGAAGCGCAGCGAATCCGGCGCAACGTCATCCTGCTGCAAGTCCCCGTGATCAACCCCGACGGGCTCGACATGGTTGTGGAATGGTATCGCCGGAACGCCGGGACCCAGTATGAAATGGCGCGGCTGCCGTGGCTCTATCAGAAATACTCGGGGCACGACAACAATCGCGATTATTTCATGCTGAACCTCGAGGAAACGCGGAACGTCTCGCGGCTGCTGTTCCGGGAGTGGTTTCCGCAGATTGTGTATAACCAGCACCAGACGGCGCCATTCCCCGCGCGCATCTTCCTGCCGCCTTATAGCGACCCGCTGAACCCGAACATTGCGCCGGCGGTGATAGCGGGAATCAACCACATCGGCTCCGCAATGAGCGAGCGCTTCGCGCGGGAGAACAAACCGGGCGCAATCTCGTTTACCGGGTTCGAGGCGTGGTGGAATGGCGGGCTGCGATCCGTGCCCGCGTTCCACAACATGCACGGAATCCTGACCGAGACCGCGGGTTACGGCTACGCCACTCCGCACGAGTACAAGGCGAGCGATTTGCCGGAGCGGTTTGCCTCGGGCCTGCCCACGCGCGAGCCCACCGTTTTCTATCCGCTGCCCTGGCAGGGCGGCATGTGGCGCCTGCGCGACGCGGTGGAATACATGCTGACCGCCGACTTCGCCATTCTGGATCTTGCCTCCTCGCGGCCGGCGCATTACCTCCTGAAGGCTTACGAGATGGCGCGGGCGAACATCGAAGCCGGGCGGAAGGGCACGCCCTACGCTTACATTCTGGCGCCGGATCAATGGGACGCCTCGAGCGCGATCGAGATGCTGAAACGGCTCTCCGCGGCCGGGGTCGATGTGTACCGCGCGAAGACTAGCTTCCAGGCGGGCGGCAAGAGCTATCCGGAAGGAACGTGGGTGTTGCCAACCGCACAGGCATTCCGGGGTTACTTGATGGATCTGCTGGAACCGCAGAAGTACCCCGAACTGCGTTCGGGCGCGACCGGGCCGGCCAAGCGGCCCTACGACATCGCTGGCTGGACGCTGAGCATGCAGATGGGAGTGAGCGTGGATCGCGTGGACGCGCCGTTTGAGTGCGCGATGGACCCCGTGACCGCAATCGACGACCCGGCGCCGGTCCTCGACCATCGCCAGAACGCATCGTTTCTAGCCGTGGCGGATGCGCTGGGGCGGGGCGAAAAGCTACGGTGGACGGCGGAGGGCGCGTTTGTAAGCGGGGATGGCGTGAAGGCCGCCTATGAGCTGAGGCGCCCGCGTGTGGCTCTCTATGAGCCCTGGACGGGCAACATCGACACCGGCTGGACCCAATGGCTGCTCGACTACTACCGCATCCCGTACACCTTGGTTCACAATGCCGACGTCAAGAAGGGTGGCCTGCGGGAGCGCTTCGATTCGTTGATTCTCGCCTCCCAGTCGTCCGAATCGATCCTGCACGGAGTCCGCGAGGGAGAGCGTGGGGGGCGCAGCGATGAAACCGAGCAGCAGAGGCCTGAGTTTACCGGAGGAATCGACGTCGAGGGACTCCATGAGATCGAGCGGTTCGTGAAGGAAGGCGGCACTCTTCTGGCGTTCGACGACGCGACGGAGTTGCCGGTCGCGTTCTTTGGCCTGCCGGTGAGAAACGTGCTGCGCGGCGGTTCGGCATCGCAAGCCAGTGGATTCTACAGCCCCGGATCGCTGCTTCGCGCCAACATCGAATACGGCGAC
Organism: Acidobacteriota bacterium; assembly: GCA_023436715.1. GTDB lineage: Bacteria > Acidobacteriota > Terriglobia > Bryobacterales > Bryobacteraceae > Fen-330. Next base: position 10,988 of record JAEZIJ010000099.1, on the reverse strand, counting down.
CCGATCGCGGAGGGGATGCCGAAGGAAACGGTGGTGTTTTCGGAGGGTGGCTATGCCTTCGAGATCACGCTCCTGCCGGAGTACAACAAGGGCGAGCGCGAGACGAGGTCTGTGGTGCGGTACGCGGCCGCGAACCTGCTCGCGAGCGGGTGGGTGTCCGGCGAGAAAGCGGCGCTTGGAAAGAGCATCCTTGTGAACGCGCGGCACGGGCGCGGGCGAGTAATCCTGTACGGTTTCCGGCCGCAGTTCCGGGGCCAGCCGTTCGGCACTTTCAAGCTGGTGCTGAATGCGATCTACCTGGCTTCAGCGGCGGAGCTGTAATGCAGCGGTTCGGGCGGTGCTTCAGCTTCTGTTCAGCCGGGTCAGGCCCGCTTCCATCGCGCACGAAATCGCTTCACCGAATTCCTCCGCCGTGATGGGCCGCGAGATCTCCGGGTAGCGATTCGCTCGGTACGAGGGCCGGTATTGCGGCATGATGTTCACGTAGGTGGAAGGGCTGAGCTGTTTCGCGACGAAGCGCACGAAACGGTCCGTGCCCGCCGCCCCGCCTGGAAGGACCAGGTGCCTGATCATCAGCCCGCGCAGCGCAATTCCATCCTCGTCCACTACAAGATCGCCAACCTGCCGGTACATCTCCGCAATGGCCGTGGCGGCAACTTCCGGATAGTTTCTGGCGCCAGGTGAATAACGAGCGGCATTTTCCTTGTCGGCGTACTTGAAATCCGGCAGATAAATATCGACAATCCCATCGAGCAGTTGCAGGACGGACATCGGTTCGTACCCGCAGCAGTTATACACGAGCGGAATGCGCAGCCCGCCTCCGATCGCGATACGCACTGCCTGCACGATGTTCGGAACGTAGTGAGTGGGCGTCACCAGGTTGATGTTATGGCAGCCCTGATGCTGGAGGTCCAACATCAACCCGGCCAATTCGTCGTCGCTCACCGGCGACCCGGCTGCCGGCTGCACGATCTCGGAGTTCTGGCAGAATACACAGCGCAGGTTGCACTGGCCGAAGAAGATAGTTCCCGACCCGTTGCGGCCGACGAGCGCGTGCTCCTCTCCGAAATGAGGATGAGCGGAGTAGACTCTCGCAACGGATGTTGCCTGGCACACGCCCTTTTTGCCGCTGAGCCGGTTGACTAAGCACTCGCGCGGGCACAGCCGGCAAATGCGATAGGCGTGGTAGAGTGCGCGGGCGCGCCGGGAAAGCTCCCCGCTACGCTCGAGTTCGAGATACGCCGGCGCGAAGCCCTTCTCCGGTACGGTCAAGTTAGTCATGACATCCGCCCGAGGAACCGATTATAACAGCGTATGTAATTTAGAAAATAAGTTAGTATTATCTGAAATGATGTCCCTATCCCACTCTCACACGCGGAGTATGTGACGCGTCTCGAGAAACCCGAGCACGCTGGCGCGGGAGATTACGCCCTCCACCTGGCCGTCCGAGGCTACCGGAAGCTGCGTGACGTTATCGCGGCCCATGGTCTCGAGCGCCTCCGTGACCGGTGTTTCCGGGGCCAAGGTGTGGAGCGAATCGAGCGGGCGCATGACATCGGCGACGGTCCTGTAGATCCATTGAGGCCGCGGAATCCCGTGTAGCTCGCGCGGGCCGACCAGCCCCACGACACGGTCTCGTTCGGTCACCAGAAAGCACTGCCGCCCCGTGCGGAGCAGTTCGTCTTCGATAAAGTTCTGCAGGTTGGTTCGCAGGTCCACGCCGGGGCAGTCGCGGACCATCAGGTCCCGCACGCGAAGCCCCCGCAGCGCCTCCGTGACGCGGGCCTGAGCGTACGCAGTTCCGGCGGCTTCGAGCAGGAACCATCCAATGAACGCCAGCCAGAGGCCGCCGAAGCCGGCGCCGAGGAAGAAGCGCGCGACGCCGACCGCGATGAATATCATGGCGACCGCACGGCCCACCTGCGTAGCGATGCGGAGTGAGAGCGCGGCATTGCCGGTAATCCACCATACGAGCGCGTGGAAGACCCTTCCTCCGTCGAGCGGAAAGCCCGGGACCATGTTGAACACTGCCAGCGTGACGTTGATGTAGCCAAGCCAGACCAGAATCGCGACGCCCGGGGTCGCGGGCTGGTGGAATAACGGCCAGCCCATCGCCCAGGCGGCCGCCAGGCATCCGGCGCCGATCACCGCGCTCGTGATTGGGCCGACAATGGCCATCCAGAACTCGGTTCTGGCGTCCGGAGCTTCCTTTTCGATCTGCGCGACTCCGCCGAGAGCAAACAGCGTGATGGAGCGCACGGGCAGGCCGCGGGAGAGCGCGACCAACGAATGCGCCAGTTCGTGCGCAATTAACGTCAGGAAGAACAGGATGGCCGTGAGCATCGACGCCGCCCACACCGCCCCTTGAGCCCACTCCGGGTGTAGCACCTGAAGTTGCGTCGTGAGCGTGAGCGTGATCAGGCCGGCGATCAGGAGCCAGCTATAGTGCAGCCCGATTTCGACCCCGAACACACGGCCTAGCCGGATATGGCTGCGCATAGACTCACCCCGAAATAGCTCGACAGACCGCCTCTAAGCGAGCGGTCCCACCGCTGATTACCATCGCCATTTCCTTTAGATGAGCGTGAGGGGGGTAAGGAATCAGGCGGATCCGGAGTCTCCCGCAAACCGGATCTCGGTCCATAACACATTGGCCACCGGCTTGTTTGCGCCGGTTGTCCTCCTCTGAGACGATGGACGCCCAGGGGACCCAGGCAGTTTCAGGCCGCGATGTCTTACTGGACGGGCGCCTTAGCTCGGGTCCACTCCGAGAAGGAGCCGTCGTAAAGCCTTACGTCGTCGTAGCCGAGATACTTCAGTGTGAAGTAGGCGTGAGTGGCCTGCACGCCGCTGTTGCAGTACGCGACGACGGTGCGGCCCCGTCCCGGTGTACCGGCCTGCTTGTACGTGCGCTCAACTTCGGCGCGCGGCTTCATGCCGGGGACCTCCTTGCTGGTGAGGGCTTCGGACCAAAATACGTTCACGGCTCCCGGAATGTGGCCCGTGTTCGGCCCGGCGAGTTTGTAGGACGATTCCGCCCGGGCGTCCAGGATGACTACGTTCGACGAGGGCACGTTGACGGCCGTCCAGGAAAGGTCGCGCATCTGGTCGAGTTTCACGACCACCTCGGGGCGGAGCCGCGGGCTCAAGCGGCCCTGGCGCGGCGCCGGTTCCTCTGTGGAGACGGGCCGCTTCTCGGCGCGCCATTTCTCAAAGCCGCCATCCAGCAGCGCGGCGTGCCCGCCGTGGCCCAGGTAATCCAGCGTGAAATACGCACGCGTGGCGCTGAGAAGGGTGTTATCGCCGTAGAGGACGATCCGGGAATTGTCGCTGACGCCGCATTGTTCGAACAGTTTCACCAGGGCGGCCGCGGGCGGCAGCTCGTTCGAAACGCCGTCGCGAGTAATCGCAAGCTCGGTGAACGGTACGAAGCATGCGCCCGGAATGTGCCCGGATTGATAACCCGCGCGGTCGTGCGCGATATGCAGCAGCGCAAGCGAAGGATCGTTGAGCCGGCTCTGCAACCAGGCGGTTGAGACGAGCATATCGTTGCGCGGGCCCGCGCTTAAGCCGGTCGATAGAACTCCGGTTGAGGCGAGAAGGGCGATTCTCAGGAATTGAGAGCGACTTACCCGATTTATTGACATACGCGTGAGCTTTATGTTATTTACTAACTAACTCTGGTTACTGTAAATTATCCTCTATCGCGAGTCTATGGCTGGAAACGCTTTCCTCCAGGAAAGCCCGGGCCGTCGGACGCCAGCCACGGGTGTGGCCGCCGGGGTTGCGTGCCAGTTCCTCTTGCGCTGTGGCTCTTCCCCGAGCGTTTAGCGTAGACGGCGGTCAACACACGTTCGGCAGCCCGGGATATCACCGCATCTGGGACGCCCCCAGCAGCGCTTCGTGTACGATCAGGTCTTCTTCCGGTGTGACGGCCAGCGGCCGGTCCGTCCGGATTGCCTCCGCGAGTTCCGCGAAATCAGCAACATAGCGCCGGAATGGCGCGAGTTTCGGCCTCTGAATGCCGGCAGCGTACGGGCCCGCGGCTTTCTCCAGGTCGATTTCCAGTTGCGGCGGTTCGAGCGGCCGGACGACCGCGGCGCCGTCCGATCCAAAAATCTCAAACGCCCGGTGGCGGTTCGCACCGGGCTCCAGCGTGGAACTGGACACGATGCCGAGTACACGGCCGTAATCGAAGACCGCCGCGGTGTTGTCGGCCAGTGCGTCGCTTACTCCGCCGTGCCTGCGCAGGAACGGCGTTACGGCTCGCGGCGGGCCGAGCAGGCGGACCATGGGATCGATCAGGTGGCAGCCCAGCTCGAACATCTGCCCTCCGCGAAACATGGCGAATTCGGACCGGCGCTCGCGGGGAATCAACGTGTTGATGGTGCCCCTGACGAGGAACACGTCACCGAGCCAGCCCTTGCGCGCCGCATCAAGCGCCGTGTTGATGCCCGGATGGTAGCGCCACATGTACCCCATCTGCAGGCGCAGGCGCTTGCGCACTGCAAGCGCCGAAAGCGAACGGAACGAGGCTAGCTTGGTCGAAGGCGGCTTCTCCAGGTGAACGTGCTTTCCGGCTTCGAGGGCCATGCGCGCGTGGGCGGCGTGATCCTTCACAGCGGATTCCACGGCGACGACGGGAATGGAGGCGTCGCTCAGAATCGCGTCGCGCGAGAGCAGTTTCACTCCCGCCTGTTCGAACCGCGTGCGCACCGCGGGGTCTTCATCCCAGACGCCCGCGAGTTCGTAATCCCTACTCTCGCGGACGACTTTCGCCTTTTCAAACGCGTGCGAGTGGCCGGCTCCGAGGAACGCGATGCGGAGCGGGGAAGCGGGCGCGGCGGCCCAGACCGTTGAGGATGCCAGGAACTCTCTTCGGTCCATCATCGGCTTCAGTGGATCAGTTCGGTGAGTGCGCGGCCGTCTACGCCCGTCATCGTGAGCCCGAGCAGCCGCGCGACAGTGGGCCCGATGTCGAAAACACGCGCCCGGTCAAGCTTCGCGCCGGCCTTCGCGCCGCGGCCCCAGAGGACGAGGAGCGCGTCCATATCGGGATCGGGGTTCAGGTAGCCGTGATTGCCGGGCGAGGCTCCGGCCGGCAGATCGACCACCGTTTCGCCGGTATAGTCTCCGCCGAACGAGTAGCCGTCTTTGGCGGCAAGGATGAGGTCGGGACCCTGGTCATTGCGTTCCGGGGCAGGGTAGCCCAGGGCGTCGTACTCCGAAGGCTCTATCACGCGATCGATGCCCTCGATGCCGGTGAGCGCCTTCTTCAGATCGGGGGCGAGCCGGGCACGGTTCGCAGGATCGATCACGTACACCATCGCGCTGCCGCCGTCGGGCACTACCCAGGCGTCGCACTCGACCATTCCCGATACCACTTTCAGCAGCCCGCGCTCTCGCAGGATGGTGTTCGGCCGGATGCTGCGCCGGGCGGTCTTGAAGCCGTGGTCCGAAACCACGACGAGCGTTGTGCGGTCCTTCAGTCCCGCGCCCTCGACCGCCTCCACGATGCGGCGCAATGAGTCGTCCGCGTACGCCATCCCGGTATAGGAGGCGAGGTTCTTGGTTCCGTAGCGGTGGTGCGTGGAATCGAGATTGAGGACGTGATAGAGGAGCAGGTTCGGCTTGTGCGCTTTCAGGATGTGGACGGCTGCGTCGGTCCAGATGCGGTCGCGCCAGGTGACGTTCGCCTTCGTGAAGCCGCGCACTTCCGCCTCGGTAATCGCGCCGGCCGCGATCATCTCGCGCTCGATGGCGCCGTTGGGGTCGGGCCACTCCGCGAACTGCCAGGTGATGGTGGGCGCGTTCTCGATGGCCACCCAGTCCACTTGTGCCGTGGTGAGGCCTGCGCGATGCGCCAGGTCGTAGACTGTGACCGCCCGCACGAGTCTGGTCTTGTCGTGATGCGGCTCCACGCGAACCGGCGTCTTCGACCCCTGTCGCACGACAAGGCCGTTGAACAGCACAGAGTGTTTCGCGGGCGGCAACCCGGTGACCATGCTGGTGTGCGCCGGCCAGGTAACGGAGGGATTCGAGGATTGTATCCGACGTGCCGAGGCGCCCTCGCGCATGAGCCGCCGCAGCGTTGGAATGGGCAGGGCCGGGTCGTCAAGCGCAAATGCCGGGAAACCGTCCAGGCTCACTACGACCACCATGCGGTCTTTCGCGGGCCCTTGCGCGGCTGCGGTCACTTGCGTCCCGCACCCCAGCAGGAATAGCAGGAGGCGTTTCATAACCCTGCCATTCTGACACAAACGCCTTGAGCGGGCCGGCCATTCCCGGCCCGCCCAAGGTGGGAAGTCTATTTCGAATCCGGCGGGGCAGGCAATTCTACGATGAACATGTCCTGCCGGAAATGGTTATCGTACTTATCCCAACCGAGTTTGCGTTCCCAGTTCGAGGTGAACAGGTACCAGCGGCCGTCCTGGGAGACGTTTCCTCGCGGGGTATCCCAGAAGTCGCCGTCCGTCAGACTACGATGGTGCGCAAAGCGCCAGACCGTTCCCGAACCGTCCGTCGCAACCGCGATGATCTCGTCGTCCAAGGCGCGCCAGGGCTTGGATGCGTTCTTGACCTCGCGGTAGTGGGAGCCGACGATCGGAGTCAGAACCTCCGGACGCGCGTTGTTCCACGAGAAGTGGCCGCCCGTGATCGACAGGTGCGGCGTCGGGAGTTTCGCGGGATCAATCAGGTACTTCGGTTCTGAAACATGGGCCGGATCGAGCGGGCGGATCGAGTACTGCACCTCCTCGTAAAACGAGGGGTTGCCGCCCGAGTAGCCGGACTCGTTGACGCGCATGCCGAAGCCCGAGGCGTCGTGCCCGCTCCAGTGATTGTTGATGTCGGCGACGTCGCCGCTATCCACATCCCAGACCAGCCACTCCGAGGCGCCCTGCTTGCGGTCCACGCCTTTGCCGATGACCACGTAACGGCCCGTGCGGTCCATGTAGGCGCTATGAATGCCCCAACCGAGCGGAATCTTCGTCTTGCGGCCGTCCACCAGCGACTTCCGGGTGTCGAGCACGTGATACTGGTTCTTCGTGCGATCCAGGACGGCCACGTAGGGGTGCGTGTCCTGTTTGTCGCCGAACGCCATGCAGAGGCGGCTGTCATCGTCGCTGGCAGACGGCACGTAGGCTCCATGGGCTCCGGGCACCGCATTTCCGGCATCGAACACCGTCGTATAGGTGTTCTTGTCGAAATCGTACTCCTGGATTCTCACGTCCGAGGGGACGTAGATGATGTTCGGGCGGCGATAGCTGAACACGCTCGAATCCGGCAGAACCAGGCCGCCGGTTGCGTTCCGCGTGTCGCCCACGCGCGATACGGACATCCGCTGCGGGTCGAACTTGAAGATGAGAATGCCGCCGCGTCCGTAGGCCCAGAACATCGTGCTGTCCGCGTTCCAGTTGTGAACAAAGGCGCCCGAGGGGCCGCGGAACGAGGCGTCGGGATTGTTCGGTTGTGTTTGGCTATCTGTGACCCGAAGAATGCGTGTGCCGAACGTGGGGTCTTGAATCACTGTGCCGGAGAGCCCCATCGTGGGCAGGGCCGGCTTGGGCCGTGGCGTCATGTCTGTGACCGCGTCATAGGTGGGTGGCGCCGGTTCGGCAGCCAGGGCCGCACCGGTAAACGCCGAGACGAGTGCCACGGCACGGAACGAGCTGGTTAAGTTTCTGAAAAACATTGAGTAATTGGAACTCCTTGGCTCCGCTTCGGCCACGCGCTCCTTTCATGCGCAGTGCGGCCGCATCGCGGCTATTTGGGATGGTCAAGCCGGCGGGGGGATGGGACAACAGCGAGGTAGGACCGGGAACAGCGGCCGGCGTTCATAGTACTCACCTACCGAGAGTACTAGTACTGAATGCCTGTTTCTAGACCTCGTATGCGGGTTTTTATCTTCTCTAATGGGGGTGTCGTAATACCTGCACCTGGGGGTGTTCTGGCTTGCAACCCGGCGCCCGTTCGGTATCTAATACGGATATAGGGCTACATGAATTGCCGCGGGGGCTCGCGGCTTCAATGGGCCGTCGCGCCGTGCCGGGCTGTCCGGAAATTGGCCAGTGCGGTAAGGAGCCGGTCCAGATTCCAACCGTCCGATGAGATCCGGCTCGCGTTTTTCAAGGACTTTGCCAGCCGGTGTTCCAAGAGGGAGCCAATGAGAGCCAATACTGGGGATACAGAGCAGAAGATTCGAATGGGCATCGGGGCGGCCGCCGCTGCCGCCGCGATATTCGCGCCGCTCAGGTACAAGTGGAAGGGCGTCCTGACCGCTCTGGCGGCAGCCTCGCTGATCACGGGCACGACCGGCTTTTCTCCGGAGAAGCGGTTGATCCACAGGTAGCAGTGTTCTCCCCGGGGTGCGGCAGGGAAAAATCCCGCCGCGCTCCGGAATTTCACCCCTACAGCTTCCACCGCACTCAGACGATGAGTGAGACGTGCTTCTAGCCACTTTTCTCTTTCTCCAACTCGTGGACTTTGCGACGACGCTCGTTGGGCTGCGGATCGGCGCCAGTGAGGCGAGCCCACTGATACGGTATCTGTTGATGGCGGGTATGGGCCCGGCGCTCAGCGTGGGCGGGTCGAAGCTTGTCGCGCTGGGGCTTGGTGGAGTGTGTCTTGTCCTGCACCGGAGGCACGTCATCCGCTGGATCAACTACTGGTATGCGGCGCTGGCGGTGTGGAACGTCGGGGTAATCCTCAAGCTGGCGTTTTGAACCGCGCATTCCTGTAGACATCCGCTAAAGTTCCTCTACAATGTTTGTTGCTCCCTACATCGGGGCAACAGACATTCATGACAATCAAAGAGCGCATAGCCGACCTGAAGCGGACCAGGGAGCGTCTTCGCCTCGGCGGGGGAGAAGACCGTATTCAGAAGCAGCACGCCTCGGGCAAACTCACCGCCCGCGAGAGACTTGAAATCCTGCTGGACCGGCAGGCGTTTCAGGAGAGCGGACTGTTCGCCAGGCACCGGGCGACGTTTTTCGGTATGGCGGGAAAGGAGTTGCCCGCCGACGGCGTGATCACCGGCGCCGGACTGGTCGGCGGACGGCTGGTGCACGTAGCCAGCCAGGATTTCACGGTCGCGGGTGGCTCGGCGGGTGAGGTCCATGGCGACAAGATCGCCGAAATGATGAGAGCCTCGCTCAAGACGGGCTCGCCGTTCGTGTTCATCAACGATTCGGGCGGCGCGAGGGTGCAGGAGGGCGTCGAGAGTCTGGCGGGTTACGCCCGCATCTTCTATCACAACGTGATGCTGTCCGGAGTGGTCCCGCAGATTTCGCTGATCTGCGGCCCGTGCGCGGGAGGAGCGGCATACAGCCCGGCGCTGACGGACTTCATCATCCAGACCCGGTACGCGCAGATTTTCATCACCGGCCCATCGGTCATCAAGCAGGTCACGGGCGAGGTGGTGACTCCCGAGCAACTGGGCGGTACCCGCGCGCAGATGAACTATTCCGGGGTGCTCCACTTCATCGCCGACAACGACATTGACGCCGTTCGTATCTGCAAGCGGCTGCTCTCGTTCCTGCCGTCGAACAACCTCGAAGACCCTCCTCTGGCCGATCCGGACCATCGCCCTCTTTACGACGAGAGCTTGAACTACGTAGTGCCGGAAGAGGCGAAAATCGGCTATGACGTGCGGCACATTATCGAGCGCGTCGTGGATCGCGCCGACTTTCTCGAGGTGCAGAAAGAGTTCGCGATGAACCTGGTGATCGGGTTCGCGCGCATCGTGGGCCGCACGGTGGGGATCATTGCGAACCAGCCCTCGGTGTTGGCCGGCGCCCTGGATATCAACGCCTCGGACAAGGGGGCGCGCTTCATCCGCTTCTGTAACGCGTTCAACATCCCGCTGGTCACGTTCGTCGACGTGCCGGGCTTCCTTCCAGGGGTGGACCAGGAGTACGGCGGAATCATCCGCCACGGCGCCAAAATGCTGTTCGCGTACTCGGCGGCGACCGTGCCGAAGATAACCGTGGTGATCCGCAAGGCGTACGGCGGCGGGTACATCGCCATGTGCGCCAAAGACCTGGGAGCCGACCGCGTGGTAGCATGGCCTTCGGCGGAGATCGCGGTTATGGGCGCCGAGGGGGCGGCCGAAATCGTCTTCCGGCGCGAGATCGCCGAAGCGAAAGACAAGGAAGCAACGCGCCGGGAGCTCATCGAGAATTACCGCGATACATTCGCATCGCCGTATGTGGCCGCGGGCCGGCGGCTGGTAGATGAAATCATCGAGCCGGCGGAGACGAGGGGTTACGTGGTGGACGCGCTCGAAGCCCTGGCGGCCAAGCGCGATTTGCGGCCGCCGAAGAAGCACGGGTTGATACCACTATAGGAGCCTCGATTTGGCCGAAGATGCAGGAGTCGTGCGGGTGGACTGGGAACGGCACAAAGTGATTATTGCCGCGGCCGTTGCCGCCGTGGCCGGTAAGGACGCGCACATTACCGGTATCAGGCGGGTGTCCGCTTTGAATCCGTGGGCGCAGCAGAGCCGGCGTCTTGCCGTTCAGGTTTCGCACAATCTGGCAAACCGCCGCGGCGCGGCGCGATTCGTCCCGGAACGGGGAGTGAACAGGTGAAACTTCGCATTACAGTCGAAGGCAATACGTACGACGTGGACGTGCAGTTCGTGGGGGAGCCGCAGGCCGCGGCCGACGACGCGCCGGAGAGCCGCATTCCTCCCTCGGTACTGAACGTGCCGCCACCGTCGGACGAACTCCCCGGGGACAGGATCTGCCGAAGCCCGATTGCGGGCGTGATCACCTCCGTCACGGCCAGTCCGGGCCAGAAGGTTGCCAAGGGCGACCCGGTTGCCACCATCGAAGCGATGAAGATGGAGACGAAAATCGGGGCGCCGATTGCGGGGGTGGTGAAATCCGTGCTCGTCGTGCCGGGAGAGGCCGTGCGTTCGGACCAGGTGCTGCTGGAGTTGGCGTAGTGGCACAGGCCTCCTGGCCTGTGCTGCACAGGCCAGGAGG
>JAEZIJ010000252.1 GCA_023436715.1 Acidobacteriota bacterium | reverse complement strand
TGAAAGCCGGGCTTGGAATCGGCAGACGAATCGCGATCGCATCAAGATCAACTGGAAGTTCGATCGCAGAGCCGCTCGTCGCAAGTTCGGCTACAAAAGGAATCCTTTCACGCGGTCAGAGACCTAGTGTTCTGAACAAAAGGAGCCATTACGATGGGACCGACTTCGCGGGACCGCCGAACTTTTCTGACGCAACTGGCCGCCGGGGCACTGGCCGCGCCGGCCACATCTCAAGTCGCGGGAGCCGCCCTGCTGCCGACCATCAAGCTGGGCAAACACGAAGTGACGCGTCTGATCGCCGGCTACAACCCGATCGGCGGGTACTCGCATACCACCCCGAAACTGGATTCGCTCATGAAGGACTGGTTCACGCCGGAGCGTACTCTCGAATACGTGCGGCGGTGCGAGCAGAACGGCATCAACACCTGGCAGTGCAGCGTGGATAAGAAATGCTTCACCGCGCTGCGCCAAGCCTGGGATAGCGGCTCGAAGATCCAGTGGATCTGCCTGATGAAGGATGTGGGACCGGCGCAGTGGAAGGAGATCATCGATCTCAAGCCGATCGCAGTGGTGCATCACGGCGAGTCCACGGACCGGTTCTTCGACACCGCCGAGGAAGAGCAGATTCGGGATTTCATCAAGAAGGCGCGCGACTACGGCGTGCTGGCGGGGGTCTCTTCACACCGGCCGCGGAACATCCTGCGGCTGGAGGACTCCGACTGGGGGCAGGATTTCTACATGACCTGCTTTCACGAGATCCGGCGCGACCTGGACAAGGTCCGCGAGGGACTCGGAGACGACACGATCGGCGAGCTCTACCTGCAGCACGATCCGGAGCGCATGACGCAAGTCGTGCGCAAAGTGCGTCGTCCGTGCTTGGGCTTCAAGATTCTTGCGGCCGGGCGGTTGTGCAGCAGCCGGGCGACGATCGAGAAGGCGTTTCAGTTTGCATTCGCCAACATCAAGAATACCGACGGCGTGATTGTCGGGATGTTCCCGATTGTCTCCGACGAAATTGCCGAAGACGCGGCCTTGGCACGCAAGTACGCGGCAGCGCGGGCCTGAGGCGGTCCAAACGCGTTCAATCAGTGGCGCGACTTACTAAAGGCACGCGCCTGCTTGTGAATGGCTTTCCACTTCCGCTTCCGCTCGATGGCAGCGAGCGGATCCGCCATGGCTTCGTGCCACTCCGCTTCCGCGCGCAACTTCTGGAAGCTCGCCCATCGGTCAGCGTCCACCTGCCCGCCGTCCAGAGCCGCAGTCACTGCGCATCCTGGCTCGCCGGAGTGCGTGCAATCGCGGAACCGGCAGCCTTCGGCAATCGTGGCAATGTCGTCAAACACGCTATCGACACTCCCGGGGCTCACCCACAGTTGCAGTTCACGCATTCCGGGCGTATCGATCAGGGCTCCTGTGTGCGGCAGGGGAGTGAGTTCCCTGCGCACAGTGGTGTGGCGGCCGCGGGAATCCCGCATTCGCACCTCACCAATCCGAAAACGCTCCTCGCCAAGCAGATGGTTGGCAATGGTGGACTTCCCCACGCCGGAAGACCCCAGCAACGCGGCGGTTGCTCCGGGTGTGACGAACCTGCGGAGAGCGTCGAGCCCGCGCGGATCGACCGTGCTGGCCGGCACGACCGGCGCACTGCGTGCTACCGTAGCGGTCTCGGCGATCCGCCCCTCCAGATCGGAACACAGATCGGTTTTGTTTAGCACAACGACAGGGGAAGCGCCGCTTGCGGCAACCAGCGCCAGGTACCGCTCCAACCGGCGCAGATTGAAATCGCCGTCGAGCCCGCAAACCAGAAAAACTACGTCTACGTTGGCCGCCAGCGGTTGTTCATCATGGCGAATGCCTGCGGCCCGCCGCGAAAGACAGGTGCGCCGCGGCAGGACGGCTTCCACCACCGCCTGTTGGGGACCAACGATGCGCGCGGCAACCCAATCTCCGGTTACAGGGAGAGAGGAGTGGGCGGGGCTGCGGTAGTAAAGCCCTCCCGAGGCCTCCGCGTGGGCGGGGCCATCTTCCGTATAGAGATAGTAGAGATCGCGCTGTGCAATGGCCACGCGGGCCAGTGTCAGCTCCTGGTGAGCGTATGGAGAGAAGGCGCCATAGACAGCCCGATCGGCGCCGAGATTTTCGAGAAACATGGATTTGTTCGCTCCTGCATCTGTAAAGACACACACCACCACATCGAGCTCACGGGAATGAGCTCTCCGCGTCGATTGGTGTTAGCGAACAATATCCAGCAAACCACCAGACTAGCGAAGATTCTTCGCGAAAACAAGGCTCTGGGTGGCCACCCGGGACGGGCCGATCACCTCATGGCGGCCAGGTAACCCCAAACGTAGGCCGTCTGTCCCAGCGCTTCGTGGATCGTGTACTCGTTCACCAGCACCCAGGTCCAGAGGTCGAAGTAGGTTTCCGTTACCGGCCACTCGAGGGCCGGGGGCGTGCTCTCCTTCTGGAGCCGCGGCAGGACCGACTCGTTGGACGCTCCCAGGTCCAGCGGGCCGTACACCGTGATTCCGGAGGGCGCGGGCTGGCCCGTGCTGCGCGTATCGATGTGCAGCGGGTTCGTGGGGTGGTCGTGTCCCAGGCCGGTGGTCATGGTCATATTCATGGGGTTGGAACCGGCGGAGAACTGGGCGGAGCGGATCAGCGCCTCCAGATACTCCGGCCTGCCGGTCAGGGCGTGAGCGCGCACGACGCCGCGGTCCGCGGGCACGGTGTAGAAGCCGCCGAAGGGTCTCGGAGCGGCGTTGACCTTCGCGATGCGGAAGGCATTGCCCTGCGCGAAGCGCAGCGCGTCATCGGCGTTGCGGAGCACCATCTGTTCGGCCTTGCTCCTGATGGCGGGGTCCCCAAGCCGTTTCTCCAGCCGGGCGTACACGAAGGCGGCATCCATGCGCCTGACGCTGGTCCTCGGCTCGGGGGAGTTCAGGTCGGTAGTGGTCACGAACAGGTCGTGCCAGGCCTTGTCTTCGGTGAGGCGGTATAGCTCGGCCGCGGCCAGATTGCGTTCCTCCTCGATGGAGGTCTTGCCGCGCTCGGTCGCCTTGGCGAAATCCTGGCCTGTCTTCCACCTGGCGTACTCCGCCTCCGCCCAGCGCATGGCGCGCACCGCGCTCTCCCGATACATCCCCGCCTCGGGGCGGCCCAGCAGGCGCAGTACGTTTCCGGCCCGCGCCGCGACCCCGGCGTAGATGTAGGTTTCCCAGATACCGGGAGCGTACGTGAGCACCATCTGCGACTCCTGCCAGGAGGCCTCCGAGTTCGTCGGATGCTCGGAAGACTCGATGCCGCCGCGAATGCCTCCTTCCGGCGTCTGCAGCCGGCGGTAGCAGTCCAGGTTGAAGAGGGCCTCGTCGATGAGGTCCGGCAGATCGTTCTTCGACTCCGGGATGTTGAGCGGGACCTTCCTGAAGTAGGCGGGGAACAGATCCATGAGCTCGAGGTGCAGCCGCGTGGCGTCGAGATGCCAGATGCGGCGGTCCCAATCCCCGGCATCCATGTACCCGCCCCACGCGTTCGGGACAACCTTGTCGGTCCGGCCCCGTACCAGGCAATCGAAGTTGTTCCGTTCCGTGCCCAGGATGTTCAGGCCGTTGCCGCTGTACATCAGCGGGCAGGTGGACTGGTACACCTTGACGCCGTCGTCCGGGTGGAACCCACGGGGCCTGATGTAGGTGGTGTAAGGCGGGCCGAGTTCGATGCCGTTGCGGTGGTGGTAGTGGCCCTTCATGGAAAGCTGGAAGGCTTTGAGCCAGACGTCCTGTGCGATGTCGAAGGGATAGCTGCATCCCACTCCGTCGACGCAAACCCGATAGCGGCCCGGACGGCGGAAGTCGCCGAAGTCCATCCGGTAGACGTCGGTCTTCTCGAAGTTGATCTTGCGCCCGTACTGTTCGGGTTCGGACGCCTTCCAGTCTGCGGCGACCGGGCCGGCATACACGGACTTCCCGGAGGATTCGTCGCGCAGGTGGAAGCGCAGGCCGGCGGGGTAGGAGTGCGGTCCGCCGGTTCCGAGCCAGATCGACAGGAACGCGGATTTGCCGGGGTCGTCCGGGCGGAAGCCGATTTGGGTAATGTGGACGGCCTCGCTGCGGTCCTGGTCCGGGCGGTAGAGGTACTCGATGTTGCGTGAGGCGACGTTGAGCTTGAGGCTCAGCGAGTACCGCCTGCCCGCCTGCAGCTCGTGGGGTAGTTTCAAGTAGAGGTAGTGGCGGGAAGCGTACCCGGATCCCGCCCAGTTGTCCGACTTGGTCTTGCGCCAGACCGCCGAGGGCGGGAGTCCCTGAGCGTAGCGGCTATCGTCCGCCGAGGTGATCACATAGCTTTCCGGTTTGTCGGCTAACGCTTCTTCCAGCCGCTGGCCGACGATCTTCGCGGGGATCGACAGGAGCTTGCGGTCGCGCCCGACCAGGTATCCGATGGAGGCGCCGTTACGGAACACTGTGACCGAGCGCGGCTCCCCGGTGTTCTTGTTGGTTTCCTGCCGGATTTCATCTCCGGGCTGGCTTACATAGGGTATCTGCCGCGTCGGTTCCCTGCGGCCCGCCTGCAGTTCGACGGACAGGATGTCGGCGGAGATCGGGCCGACGCGCTCGATGGTGGGCAGGTCGGCGGCCGAAAGAAGGGCCGCGGCGGCTAATGGGAGGAACGGGCAAAACGGCGTTTGCCACAGACGGCTTCGAGCGAGCATAGGCCATATTGTAGCGGCCGGGCGCCCAATGGGGACAAAGTCTCGACTGTCTCAGTTCTGGACAGAACTGTCTGGATTTGAGTCACTCTCGCCCAGAATGCGGTACAGGGTCGCCCGGCTGATGCCCAGAACCGCCGCCGTCCGCACCTTGTTACCGCCCATCTGATCGTAGACGTGCCGCACGTATCGCATCTCGACCTCGTTCAACGTCGGCAGCGATTCGTTGGGCGCATCGGGAATAATGGAAAACCCGCCGCGGAACCTCTCCGGGAGGTCGCGTACGTCGATGGTGTCGCCTTCGGCCAGCATCGCCGCGCTCGAAAGCACGTTCTCCAGTTCGCGCACGTTGCCCGGCCAGGCGTACTGGGCCAAGAGCGCCTGGGCCCGGTACGAAACCGCGATGGCCGGCTTGCCGTATTGCGTCGCGAATCGCCGCAGGAAGTGTTGCACCAGTAGCCGCAGGTCTTCTTTCCGCTCCGCGAGCGCCGGCAGCCGGATCTCCGCAACGGAAAGACGATAGTACAGATCGTCGCGGAACTGCTTCGCGGCAACCATGGCGGGCAGGTCGCGGTTTGTGGCCGCCACCACCCGGACGTCGACTTTGCGCACGGCCGGGGATCCGACGCGCTGAAACTCCTGGTTCTGGAGTGCCCGAAGCAGCTTGCTCTGCGTGGCCAGAGGCATGTCGCCGATCTCATCCAGGAACAGCGTGCCGCCGTTGGCGTATTCGAACAGGCCCAGCCGGTCCTGCGTGGCCCCGGTGAATGCGCCGCGCACGTGTCCGAACAGCTCGCTCTCGAAAAGCGTCTCGACAATTGCTGAACAGTTGCACACAACGAAGCGGCTTGAAGGCACGGGGCCGAGCCGGTGCAGGGCCTGCGCGACCAGCTCCTTGCCGGTGCCCGACGGGCCGGTCACCAGCGCGGTGCGGAAGTGCGGCGCCACTCGCCGGATGCGCGAGAAGACCTCCAGCATCTGCGGGCTGCGGCCGATCATGTTCTCGAACTGCGAGGTCTCCAGCAGCTCGCGTTCGAGCCGGCCGGCGTGGCGGCGCTTGCGGATGTCCTCCACCAGACGGCCCACGCGCTCGCGCAGCACCGCGGTCGCGACCGGCTTGTTCAGGTAGTCGCAAGCGCCTTTCCGGATCGCCTCCACGGCGGAGTCTGTCGAGTAGTGCGCCGTGAGCAGGATGACGTCGATGCCCGGGTCGAACGCCACGATGCGTTCCAGCAGCTCCATGCCGCCGAGCTTCGGCATTATCAGGTCGACGATCGCAATGTCCGGCCGCTCGCGTGTGACGATGCCCCAGGCCAGTTCGGGATCGTTCGCCGTCAGCACGCGCAGCCCGTCTCCCGCAAGCGCGTCTTCGATGAACTCGAGGATGGCGGCGTCGTCGTCGACCGCGAGCAGTTTGACGGGGCGCTTCACTCCGCGATCAACCTCCCCACGTGCGTCCGTAGCGACCTGATGTCCACCGGCTTGGTGATGTAGCCGTCGAGGCCCGCAGCCAGTGCGCGCTCGCAATCGCCCTGCATCGCGAAGGCGGTCAGCGCGACAAGCCTGGTCCCGGCCAGGGCGGCGTTCGCGCGCACGCTTCGCAGCACGCCAAAGCCATCCAGGCGGGGCATGCGCATGTCCAGCAGAACCAGTTCCGGCCGCTCCGCTTCGATCTTCCGCAAAGCGTCCTCGCCGTCCGAGGCCTCCACCACCTCGTACATATCTTCAAGGATGTCGCGCAGCATCTCGCGGATGGCTGGATTGTCGTCCGCAATCAGGATCTTTCGCATGTGGTTACGCTCGCCACCGCCGCCAGGAGCGCTTCGCGGCTTACCGGTTTCACCAGGTACTCGGCCGCGCCGAGCGCGAGACCCATCTTCTTTTCATCCACAATGGATACGATCACAACGGGAATCGCCGCGGTCGCCGCGCTGGTCTTCAGCTCGTGCAGCGTCTGCCAGCCGCTCTTGCCGGGAAGGAGCGCATCGAGCGTGATTACGTCCGGCGCCAGCTCGCGCGCACGGCGCAGCGCCTCCTCGGCTGAAGCGGCCGTCGCCGTCTCGAAGCCCGCCGCGCCCAGGTAACTGACCAGCAGTTCGCGCGCGGCCGGCTCGTCGTCGACAACGAGCGCCAGCAGCCGCTCCCGCCTCAGCGGAGGCGCGGCCGGCGAAGCGGCGACATCGTGCAGCGGGATAGTGAAGGTGAACTCGCTGCCCTCGCCCACCCCGCTGCGCGCCCGAATCTCGCCGCCGTGCATCTCGACCAGGTGGCGCGTGATGGTCAGGCCCAGCCCGGTACCCTCGCGTACGCCGCTCGCAGCCGTACCGGCCTGATGAAATGCTTTGAAGATGTCGCCGAGCTCTTCCTCGGCGATTCCGATGCCCGTGTCGGTCACGCTGACCTCGACGCGCCCATTGCGTTCCGCCGCGGTAATCCCGATCCTCCCGCCCTCGGGCGTGAACTTCACCGCGTTGCTCAACAGGTTGAACAGGATCTGCGTCAGCCGCACGCGATCGGCGTACACCGTGACGCCCGCGCCGGTGCCGTTGACGATCTTCAGTTGCTTCGAGGCCGCCTGCGGCGCCAGCGTGTCCAGCACGTTGCTCACCGCCCCGTCCAGCGCAAACGCCTCCTTGTGAAGGTCCAGCCGGCCTGCTTCAATCTTCGAGAGATCGAGAATGTCGCTGATAATAGCCAGCAGGTGGCGCGCACCCTCGAGCACATGCCGCACCTGCCGGTGCTGCTTGGGCGTGAGGTCCTGTTCATCCAGCAGCTCGGAGAAGCCTAGGATGGAGGTCAGCGGCGTTCGCAGCTCGTGGCTCATGCTCGCCACGAACTCGCTCTTCAACCGATTCGCGCGTTCCACCTCGCGGTTGCGCAGCGCCAGTTCGGCGTTGGCTTCCTCCAGCCGCCGCTTCGTTTCGAGCAGTTCGGTCACGTCCAGCCGCATCGTGAACACGCCCACGGTCGAGCCCCGCTCGTCCTTGTCCGGCAGGTAGGCGACGCGGAAGTGCCGCTCTCCCTCCAGTTCCGGCAGGCGCATCGTGATCACCGGCTTCGAGTACGGCTGACCGGTGCGGAGAACGTCTTCGACGGCGGCGCAAACCTCCGGGCTGCCGGGAATCACCTCGCGAAGGCGCCGGCCCAGGATCTCGGATGCGCCTCGTCCAAGATCGCGAGCGGCGGCGGTGTTGCACTGGCGGTAAATCAAGTTACTGTCGAGATATGTCACCGACACCGGGATGGTGTCCAGGATCATCGCCAGAAAGCGCTGCTCGCGCGAGATCTTCTTGCGCGCGTTGACCTGCTGCGTGATGTCGGTCATCAGCAGCATGACTTCAGGCGCGCCCGATGCGTCGCCGAGCGGCACCAGCGCCGCCCTCCAGTAGGTGGTCTCCCGCAACTCGTATTCGGCGTGTACGCGCGGCTCCGATCTCGCAGCCGCTTCCCGCGCCAGCGCTGCAAGACCCGATTCGGCCACGCCAGGCAGCAGTTCCTCCAGCCGCACGCCGTTCACGTCGCCGCCCCAGGCCTGCGCCTCCACGATTCGCAGGAACTCCGGGTTGGCCCAGCGGATGCGCAGCGAGCGGCCATCGAGGATGGTGATCGCCGCGGGCGCGTGTTCCATCACGCTTTGAAACAGCCGGCGCTGCGAGTCGACTTCGCGGAGCAGTCGCTCACGTTCGTCGTGATCGCGCTTTTGCCGCGTCTGGTCTGTAATCAGGACACAGAATCCCTGCCCCAGAGCGACGATGCACAGCGAGGCGTAGTACCGCGAGGCATTCCTGCGAACCAGCCAGGTCTCGCGCGTGAATCGGCCTTCAGCTGCGGCAGCCTTCAGGTCTCGCGCCGGCGTGCCCTTGCCGACATCTTCGGCAAGATAGAACCGCGCGAATTGCGACCCGAGCACTTCGTTTTCGCGGAAGCCTGTGAGGCGTTCGGCGCCCGCATTCCAGCCCGTGATGCTGCCGTCGCGGTCGAGCATGATGATGCCGGCGCCGGTCAGCGCCCGTTCGAGCGCTAAAAACGCATCCCTGCAGTTTTCCAAGCATAGAGCGTATCGCAATTGCCGTGCCGCCAACAAACCCCGCTGGGGCGTGCGACTTGGGGCACGGCTTCAGCCGTGCCGCACGTTTTCCTGCACCGCGTGTTCAGAAGTTGTACACCTCGCACAGCCGCATCGCTCAGAATGCAGGGAAAACGCGCTGGCCGCGGAATTGCATTGCTCGAAAGCATGATGGCCACGATGAAAAAGATCCTGCTCCCTACCGATTTCTCCGAGCGGTCCGCCGGGACGGCTCTCCACGCCAAACTCTTCGCGCACAAACTCGGCGCCGAACTCGTCGTCTTGCACGTCATTCCTCCGTTTCCGATTCCCGAGGTGTTCGACGCCGCGGAAATCCTGGAGGCCTCCAAGGCACGCGGCTGGTCCAGGCTGAACGGGATGTATTCGGACAATGGGTTCCGGCCGCAGCGGCTGGTGGTTGAAGGCGACCCGGCTGAGGCGATCGTGAAGTACGCCAACGAGCACAAGGTGGATTTCATCATGATGCCCACCGCGGGACGCAGCGTCCGGCGCTGCCTGCTCGGGTCGGTGACGGCAAAGACCCTGCATGACGCGGAGTGCCCGGTCTGGACCACTGCGCACATTGCGGACAACAATGGCCACTCACCCGCCCTGCCGAAGCAGATCGTATGCGCGGTAGACCCGGACTCGGGCGGAGAACGCGTTATCCGCTGGGCTGTCGATCTGGCGGAGACCTTCGGGTCGCGCCTGACGGTGGTACATGCGCTGCCGCATCTGCAATGCGAGCCGGCCGTCTATTACCTCAGCGCCGATCTGCGGCGCTACTCCACCGGCCGCAGCCGCGAACGGATCTCCGCCATACTGAGCCAGACTGCGCGGCCGGCTACGGAAATCGTCGTCGATGCCGGCCCGGTCGCGAACATTGTACGTTCGGTGGCCGAGGAGCGCAAAGCAGAGTTGGTGGTCATCGGCCGGTCGCAGTCGGGCAACGGCGGCATCGGCGCCAACTCGTATACACTGATCCGGGAGGCGCCGTGCCCGGTGGTGAGCATCTGATCCAAAGCAGAATGTTGCGCGCTGTTCTCGGGCTGATTTGCGCGGCCGCGTTGATACCCGCCCAAGTCACTCGCAAAGAGGCGCTAAACGTGGATGGACCGCGGCCGCTGGCAAAGGCCGCGGAGATGCTCGAACAACGCTACGGCTGGGCCATCAACTACGAGGATCCTCCTTGGGACTACGCCGGGGACGTCGAGGACCACACCGACCCCAACTGGCGCCTCCAGCATCCTGGTGTGCGGCACCGGAGTCTGACTCCGAAGCCGGGCCGAATCTACCTGGAGTACGAGGTCGATGATGCTTCCGGTCGACCCGCGAGTCCGCTCACGGTGCTCAAGGCGCTCGTCGATGCTCACGCGGCTCAGGGCAATCCCGGTATTTTCCGGGTGATCTCGGAGGCGGGATACTTTTCGATCCTGCCAGCGAAGGTGCGGAACGCCCAGGGACATTGGGTTGAGCCGTTCCGAATCCTCGATACGCCTGTTTCCTTTCCCGCCCAACCTCGAAGCATCGGTGAAGCCATAAAGCTATTGCAGCAGCAAATTCAGCAACGCACCGGGAGGGATCTCTGGCCTGGCGGTATCGGCGCGAATTACATGATCCTGGGGCGTACACAGGCAGGCGCGAACAACGAACCGGCGTGGATCGCGCTTCGCCGCATAATTAGTGAGCCGGCCTTTGGTCAGAGCGCCGCGCGGCGGATGGTCTGGCACCTTTACTACCAGCAGGGTTGGGATTGGGCGCTCAACCTGCACGCGGCGCCAGCCGAACAGGCTGCCCCCGCTTTCATCGCTCCGCCGCCGGCTGCGCGGATGGGCTCTGGCCCTTCGGTTGCTACTCAAAAGCTTTAGTGCCCCTCGCTGACCTTCTCTTCGGCCGGCCGCTGCCTTCGACCCAAGAGCAGAGGCAACGCGTCCGGCCGGTCGAAGGCATTCCCATCTTCGGCCTCGACGCGCTCAGCTCCGCGGCCTATGGCCCCGAAGCGGCATTGACCGTCCTGCTCCCGCTAGGCGCGGCGGGCCTGGCCTATATCCGGCCGCTCAGTACCGCCATCATCGTCCTGCTTTCAATCGTCTACTTCAGTTACCGCCAGACGATCGCGGCGTACCCGACCGGAGGTGGATCGTACACCGTTGCCAAGGAGAACCTAGGCGCCCGTGCGGGCCTGCTTGCGGGCGCCGCGCTGATGGTTGACTACCTGCTCAACGTGGCCGTTGGAATCTCGGCCGGCGTGGGAGCGCTCGTTTCCGCCGTGCCCTTCCTGCAGCCCTACACCCTGGCGTTGTGCCTGCTGATCCTTGCCGCGCTGACGATCGTGAATCTGCGCGGGGTCCGCGAGCCGGGCGTGATATTCATGGCCCCGACCTACCTGTTCACGGGATGTTTGCTGGGCGTGGTCGGTTGGGGAGTATATCGGACACTGGCGGCGGGCGGCCATCCACACCCGGTCGTCGCGCCACCTCCTCTACGCCCGGCTCAGGAGGCGGTCACCACCTGGCTCGTGTTGAGAGCATTCTCGAGCGGTTGCACGGCCATGACCGGCGTCGAGGCGGTGAGCAACGGCGTGCGGGCTTTTCGCGACCCGGTCGTGCCCCACGCTCGAAAGACTCTGGCGGTGATCATCGGCATCCTCATAGTAATGCTGGCTGGCATTGCCTACCTTGTGCAGGTGTATCATGTCGGCGCAACTCCGCCGGGCCGGCCTGGTTACCAGAGCGTTCTGTCGCAACTCACGGACGCCGTTGCCGGCAGGAGTTCGTTCTACTACGTCACGATTGCCTCGATTCTCGTCGTGCTGTCGCTCTCCGCCAACACTTCCTTCGCGGACTTCCCGCGTCTTTGCCGGGCTGCCGCGATGGATGGCTACCTGCCAAGCTCGTTTGCCAACCGCGGCCGGAGACTTGTCTACTCCGACGGCATCTGGGTTCTGGCGACCCTGGCCGGAGGTCTGCTGATCATGTTCGGCGGGGTTACCGACCGGCTCATCCCGCTGTTCGCCGTCGGGGCATTCCTCGCGTTCACCCTGTCGCAAGCCGGAATGGTAGCGCACTGGAGGAGAGTGGGCGGCCGAGGTGCCCGCACCGGCAAGCTGATTAACGGAGTCGGCGCGCTTGCCACCGGCATGACGGTACTGATAGTCGCCGCGGCCAAGTTTACGGAAGGCGCCTGGGTGGTTGTCCTGCTCGTCCCTGCGCTGATCGGCTTAATGACGGGCGTGCATCGCCACTACGAGCGCGTTGCACGCCGGACGGCGCCGTCGGCGCACTTCCTCTCGGGCAGCCTGCAACCGCCGCTCGTCATCGTGCCGGTCGACACCTGGGATTCGGTCGCACAAAAAGCGCTGCACTTCGCGCTCACCTTATCCACCGATGTCGAGACGGTACATGTGCAGGACGAAGGCGTCGAAGTCGAAGGCTTCCGCCGCGCCTGGACCGAACAGGTCGAGCGGCCGCTTCGCGCGACCGGGATTCCTGTGCCAAAACTCGTCGTCCTGCGTTCCCCGTACCGCTTCGTGATCCACCCCATTCTCGATTACGTCCTGATGATGGAGCGCGAGCACAAGGACCGCATGGTAGCCGTCGTTATCCCGCAGTTGGTCGAGCGGCGCTGGTATCACTACTTCCTTCACAATCAGCGCGGCAGCTTACTCACCGCGCTGCTGCTGGTGAAGGGCGACCGCCGCATCGCGATTGTGAACGTCCCCTGGTATCTTCGCTGAGATGAGGCCCGCATTCGTGCCGTGATGCCAACCGTAAGTGTCAGGATGGGATCGAGGTAGCGCGCTTCGGTGCTCCTCGCAGAGGTCACGCTAGAGTTCCCGGGAGGGCGGCCCGGCCCCGCCATGTCGCGGCCGGAACCGGGCGCCAACCCACTTTCTCCTAACCCCTGCCAGGAGTAATCAGCGAGAACACCAGGAACAAGACCGAGAAAGCCGCGAGGATTCCTACGGTCCAAAGAGCCGTCTGGAGTGGGGATAGAGGCTTGCTCGTGTGCCTATCCTGTTCGTTTGTTTCCATTACTTCTCCTTTCGATAGAACCGCCCGTCGTGCGTGTACACGCATAGCGGCCACTCGCATCGGCGAGTGTCCAAGTCAGTCAGTCTTGAACTGTGTGAAAGGAGGGTGGGGCACGGCCACTCGAACTGAAAGCCACCAGAAGGTCGAATCGCGGTTGAGGAGACCGGCCGGTCAGAGCCAGCCCGGAGCCGGCGTAAGCCGTGTCTTGACATTGGGCGGATTCCAGATCGCTGAGGACGCGGGCACTATGCGGCGGACGCAGCCGAGCGCTTCCACGCATGCACAGGGCTGTAGGTTGGCTTACAACCGAGCCGAGGGCATTCTGATCTTTTTCGGAGCCAACCGGAACGTGTATTCGCGGATGCGCCAGCGTCGATGCGCGGACCAGTCCGGGACTCGGACCGAGAACGAGCAAAAGGCCAACGAGAATGGGATACCGCAGATTCAAGCTTCGAACCATCATAGCCGAGGCGAACGCGGATCTGCCACCTCGGGGCTTGGCTTCCTATTGCCAGCCGCCGCCGAGCGCCTTGTAGAGCTGCACGAAGGACAGCAGTTCCTGCAGCCGGAGTTCGGCGAGCACGAGCCGGCCCTGGAACAGGCTGCGCTCTGCGTCGAGGACCTGGAGGTAACTGTCCAGCCCGCCTTTGTAGCGCAGGTTCGAAAGCCGGTCGGCTTCCATCAGCGCATGAACGAGTTGGTCCTGCTGGAGCCGTTGTTCACGCGTGCCGGAATAAGCCACCAGAGCGTCGGACACTTCCTTGAAGCCGTTGTAAATCGCCTTGCGGTACGCGGCCAGCATCTCGCGTTTCTGTGCTTCCGACAGCTTCACGCCCACCCTGACCTGGCCGGCATTGAAGATCGGAAGCACGGCCGAGGGAGTCATGCTCCAGAGGCGCGCGGGTCCGGTGAACAGATCCGTGAGCGCACGGCTCTGGCCGCCGAGGAACCCGGTGAGCGAAATGGTCGGGAAGTAATACGATTTCGCGACTCCGATCTGTGCGTTAGCGGCGATCAGGATCTGCTCGGCCTGGCGTATATCCGGACGGCGCTCGAGCAGGGACGACGGCAGCCCCGCCGGCACCTCGGGAGGAAGACCGAAATCGTCCACCGGCTTCCCACGCGGGATGTCCCGCGGCGCCTCGCCGAGCAGCAGGCTCAGAGCATTTTCCGCCTGCGCAATGTCGCGTTGCGCGCTGGCGATTTGTGCAGTCGCCGTAAAGAGAAACTGTTCGGCCTGTCGCACGGCGAGGCCGCTTGTCGCGCCCTGGTCATGGCGCAGCTTCACCAGGTCCAGGTTCCGCTGTGCGATGTCGCGGGTCGCGCGCGCGATTTCGAGCTCGAGGTCGCGCTCGCGCAGGAGGAAATAGCCGCCGGCCACCTCGGAGATGAGCGAGACCACAACGCCGCGGCGGGCCTCCTCGGTCGCCAGATACTGCGCGCGCGCCGATTCCGACATGCGGCGCAACCGGCCCCAGAAATCCAGTTCCCAGGAAAGCGCGGCGCCGGCCTGGGTATAGGTGGTATCCAGCGAACCGCTGGGAGTGAAGTTGCTCGACCCAACCCGCGAAGGCCGCGAAGCCGTGAGATGGGCCTGTGCATTGAGAAAAGGATATTTCTCCGCGTTCGTGATGCGGAACCGCGCACGCGCCTCCTCGACGCGCTCGGAAGCGATCTGGAGATCGAGGTTCTGCTTAAGCGCCGTTTCGATGAGCTGATTCAGTACATCGTCCTGAAAAAGTTCGGGCCATTTTGTGTCCGCCAGCGAAGCCGCGGAGCCCGAGGAGCCCGAAGTAGCGCCGCGGAATTCCGGGGGAGAGGCGACCTGCGGCCGCTTGTAATTCGGGCCGGCTGCGCACCCGGCCAGCAGCAGCGCCGGCAACAACAACAGGAATCGGGTTCTCATTCGCCACCCTCCGCAAGAGGCTCGGTTTCCGGCGCCGGCCGGGGTTTCCGTTCGACAATCCTCTGGATCACCAGGAACAGGACCGGCACGATGAAGATGGCAAGCAAGGTGGCCGCATTCATGCCCCCGAAGACCGCCGTACCGAGAGCGCGTCTTGAAGCCCCGCCCGCGCCCGCGGCGATCAGCAGCGGGGTGACGCCCAGAATAAATGCGAACGAGGTCATCAGAATGGGCCGCAGCCGGAGCCTGGCCGCCTCCATCGCCGAATCCCGAATCGTGTGTCCGGCCTCGTACCGTGACCGCGCGAACTCGACGATCAGAATTGCGTTCTTCGCCGCGAGGCCGATCAGCGTGACGATTCCGATTTGCGTGTAGATGTCGTACGGATATTTCCGGAACCAGATCGCAACCAGCGCTCCGAACAATCCGAGCGGCAAAGACAAGAGGACCGCGAAGGGAATGGACCAGCTTTCGTACAGCGCCGCCAGGAACAGGAATACGAGCACTGCCGCGAAGCCGAAGATCACGCCCTCGTGACCCTGCGCCTCCTTTTCCTGGTAGGTGGTGCCTGTCCACTCGAAACTGAATCCCGAAGGAAGCACGGAAGAGGCAAGCTGCTCCATCGCTGCTGTTGCCTGCCCGCTGCTGTATCCCGGGGCGGGTCCGCCGAGTATCTGGGCGGCACGGAAACGGTTGTAACGATAGACAACGTCGGGCCCGGCGCCGGGTGTAACCGTAGCCAGGGTGCCGAGCGGAACCATGCGGCCATCCGAGGTCCGGGTGTAGAACCGGTTGATATCCGAGGGATCGTTGCGGAACTCCGGCTGCGCCTGCACGAGCACCTGCCAGGTGCGGCCGAACGCATTGAAGTCATTGACGTACAGGCCGCCGAGGAAAGTCTGAAGCGTGTTGTAGGCGTCGGTTACCGGAATGCCCAGAGTCTGGACCTTCGCCAGGTCCACATCCACCTTGTAATTGGGGACCGTGGGGCGGAACGTGCTGATGGCGTTGCCGATCTCCGGGCGGCGCCGCGCCGCCTGCACGAGGAGATCGGCCGCTTGCGCAAGGCTTTCGATGCTGCCGCCGGTCCGGTCCTCAAGCATGAACTGGAAGCCGCCCGTCGTGCTCAACCCCATGATCGGGGGAAGACCGAACGCCGTGACGGTCGCTTCGGGAACCCGGAAGAACGCGGCGCGCATACGGCCCAGAATGGCATCCAGCTGCTCTTCTTTGCTCTTCCTTTCGTCCCAGGGTTTGAGGCGAACAATGACCGTGGCAACGTTCGAGCTGCTGGTCCGTGTGGTGATGTCGGTTCCGCCTAGGGTGAACGTTCCGGCCACGCCGGGAATCCCACTGATAATGCGTTCCACTTTGCTAGTGGCTTTATCGGCTCGTGCCGCGGAAGCCGCGTCGGGCAGCCGGACGGCCGCGAAGATCGTCCCCTGATCCTCGTCGGGAAGAAAGCCGGTCGGGAGGTGGTGAAACAGCGCTCCGGCCGCGAGCCAGAAACAGAACAAGCCGGCAAGCGCCAGCGCCGACTTGCGGATGAGATAGGCGACTCCGGTCAGGTAGCGATTCCTGGCCCAATCGAATCCGCGGTCGAAGCCGCCGAAGAAACGCGCCAGCAAGCCCCGCGTTTGCATCTTCGGGCGGAGCAGGATCGCGCTCAGCGCCGGGCTGAGGGAAAGCGCGTTGAACGCGGAGAGCAGCACGGATACCGCGATGGTCAGGGCGAACTGTTTATAGATCTGTCCGCTGATGCCGCCCATGAACGCCACGGGGATGAATACCGCGGCCAGAATGCAGGCGATCGCCACCACCGGCGCCGAGACTTCCTGCATTGCCAGAATGGTGGCCTCGCGGGGCGGCTTGCCTTCATCGATGTGGCGCTGCACGGCTTCCACGACCACAATGGCGTCATCCACCACAATTCCGATTGCCAGCACCAGGCCGAACATGCTGGTCATATTGATCGAGAAACCGAGCATCGGGAACACTGCGAACGTGCCCAGGATCGCGACGGGCACCGTGAGCAGCGGGATCAGCGTTGCGCGCCAGTTCTGAAGGAACACGAACACGACGATGATGACCAGGGCAATGGCCTCAAACAAGGTGACCATCACCTCGTCGATGGCCGCGCGGACGAAGACCGTGGAATCGTACGGGATCAGGTAATCCATGCCGGCAGGGAAGTTCTTCTTCGCCTGCTCCACGTACTCGCGGACCCGCTGCGCCGTTGCGACGGCGTTCGCGCCCGGAGCAAGATAGACGATGAGGTTGCCCGAAGGCATTCCGTTCACGCGGCTGAACCCGTTGTAGCTCTGCGCTCCGAGTTGCACGCTGCCGATATCGCCGATGCGCAGCAGCGAGGTGTCCGGACGAGCCCGGATGACGATGTCGTCGAACTGCGAGGGGTCCACAAGCCGGCCGGGGGCGGACACCGAGTATTGAAACGCGGTGTCGGAGGGCGTGGGCGGCTGGCCGAAAGACCCGGCTGGATTCTGCCGGTTCTGGGCCTGTATGGCGTTGCTCACGTCGGTCGCGGTCACGCCGAGCTGGGCCATGCGGTCCGGGTTCACCCAGGTGCGCATCGAATAGACCTGGGCGGCGCCGAGGCGGCATTCGCCTACGCCGTCCAGGCTGGCAATCTGGTTGAGCAGATTAATCTGGGCGTAATTGTTGAGAAACAGCGAGTCGTAACGCTTGTCCGGCGACACCAGGCTGATGCTGGTGAGGAACGCCGTCGAAACCTTCTTTACCTGGACGCCCTGCCGCTGCACCTCCGGAGGCAGGCGCGGCATCGCGATGTTCACGCGATTCTGTGTCTGCACAGTGGCGGTATCGGGGTTGGTGCCGAGCTTGAAAGTAACCTGGATGCTGAGGGAACCGTCGTTGCCGCTGCTCGACAGGTAATAAAGCATGCCGTCGAGGCCGATTAACTGTTCCTCGATCGGCTGGGCGACGGTTTTCTCCAGGTCCTGCGAGTTGCCGCCGAGGTAGTTCGCCGTGATCTGAACGACCGGTGGAACTACTTCCGGATAGCTTGCCACCGGAAGTATCGGGATCGATACCACACCCAGGATGACGATGACGATGGCGATCACCATCGCGAAGACGGGATGGTCGATGAAGAATCGAGCCATGGTCTAGCTTCCCGCTTTCTCGCCGGCGGCGTTCTGCGGCTGCGGAGCGACGACCGCTCCCGGCCGGACCTTCAACTGGCCTTCGACGATTACGCGATCGCCGGGCTTCAAGCCCTGCTCGATGACCCAGTCCGGCCCCACACGGTTGCCGGCCACCACAACGCGCATCGCGACTTTGTTATCGGGGCCGACCGTGTAGACGGTTTGCATGTTCTGCAACTGCTGCACCGCCTTCTGCGGCACTACGATCGCATTCTTGCGCTCCTCGATCTGCACGCGAACCCGGCCGAACTGCCCCGGCAGAAGAGCGTGTTTCGGGTTCGGGAAGCTCGCCTGCAATTCGAGAGTCCCGGTCCTCGGGTCCACCTGGTTCATCTGGTTTTCGATGTGGCCCTCGTAGGGGAACTCGGTCTGGTCGGCAAGAACGAGTTTCACGGGAAGGCGGCTGCCCCGCATGGACTGCCCAGGCTTCAGCGACGACAGGTACTCGGTTTCCGTCACCTTGAACCGCACCCAGACGGGATCGAGCGGAACGATGGTGGTGAGGGGCTGCGGTGAGTTGGGTGTCACGAGGCCGCCTACAGGCACCAGCGTGTCGCCAACGCGGCCGGATATCGGCGCGCGGATAGTCGCGTATTGCAGGTTCAGCTCGGCAGTCCGTAGAGCGCCGCGCAGCGCCTCCACCTTGCCCTGCATCGCCTCGATCTGTGTGCGCGTGGAAAGGCCTGTCTGATCGACATTGGCCTTCAGCGCCGTTACGTTCGCCTCGCCCGCTTTCAGCGCGGCCGTGGCGGAATCCAGGTCCTGCTTCGCGGCGGCATCGGCCTTCACCAGGGGGCCGAGGCGCTCGTAGTCCTGCTTCGCCTTGAGGAAATTGGCCTCCGCCGAGGCGAGGTTCGCCTGAGCCTGCAACAGCGAGACCTGGTTCCGGGCGAACTCGAGATCGGCTTCGCTCTGCTTCAGGCTGCCTCTGGCCTGCTGGACCGCGGCTTCGTACGGCCGCACGTCGAGAACGTAGAGCACCTGGCCGGCGTCCACTTCCGAGCCCGGACGGAAGAGCCATTTTTCGAGGTACCCTTCGACGCGGCCCCGCACTTCCACCCTGTCCCGCGCGTAGGTCTGGGCCGCGAACTCGGCGAAAACCGGGACGTCACGGGGCTGTACCTCGGTGACGACAACCGGCACCGCCGGAGTTGCCACTCCTTTGGGCTTCTCGCCGGACGCTGTGCAACCCGCGAGCGCGATGCTGCTCAGCAGGGCGGCCCCAAAAAGCATTCGTCTAGGAACGCGATCACTTGTCTGTGGCGTTGCCATATGTTTTCTAAATGAGGCCGCCGTTCGCCACTGCGGGCGCGGGGGCCATTCCGCTCCAAATCAACTCACACAGAAACTGAATGTCCTCTTCGGCCGAGGCTTTCGACCAGCCGAGCAGGCGTCGTGTAACCAGACCGCGCGTCATGTCGTAAACGGCAAAGGCGGCGGCATCGGCTCGCATAGGGCGGATCTCGCCGTCGGCGGCGGCCTGCTCGAGCACGGCTTCGAGAACCGTGGCTTGCTCCACGTAAAGCGTCCTGAACCTCTTGTTGGCGCACGAAGTGTTGATGTTTCCGAACTCGGCGTGGAAAATCGAGATAAAGTCTCTGTTCCGCTCCGCCCAGTGGATGCGGGTGCTGACGAACGCGTGGAGCTTCGCTTGCAGGCCGGGCGCCGCTTCGACGTTCCGGCTGGTCTCCTCGATCAGCTTGGCCCACCCCATCCGGAACGCGGCGAGATAGATCTCTTTCTTGGATGGGAAGTACAGGTAAACCGTACCTTTGGCGACGTTGGCCGCTTCGGCTATCTCGTCTACCGTCGCGCTGGCGAACCCTTTCCGCGCGAAAACTTTCCGGGCGGCACAGAGTATTTCGTTGCTCCGAAACTCCGAGACGACTTCCTGTTTTGTTCTTCTCACGACTGACTGACTAGTCAGTGTACCAGACTTGCCGGTCTGCCTGCGGCGGCGTCTACTGCAGGTAGAGCGACTGCCGCTTCTGCTCGATCAGCTTGACGAAGTTTCTCTTGATTCTGTGCTTGGCGCGCAAGGCCTCGAGGCGGCTCACGAACTCTGCGCCGCGGTCCACGCGCCTCATCAGACCCGCCGCCTTGACCAGCAAGCGGACGGGTTCCTCGTACCGCCCGTTGGCGATGACCCCGATGGCGGACTCGGCGCATCTCAAGTAGATTGGCGCGGCGTCCTCGGGGTGCTCCCGCTCGCGAGCAGCTGCAAGCTGGAGCCACAGAGTGCCGGAACACCCGCCCGCCTGAGCCTCGCGCCACGCCTCCTCGGGGCTGCCCTCGTATAGGAAGATCTCTACCAATTTGGAATGATCGTCGTCCCCGAGCAACCAGCGAGATCGGGTTCGCTGCGCCTTCTCCTTGGCCTTGGCGATGCGCTGCCGTATTTCCGCAAGAGCGCGCTCTCGCCACTCAGGCCACACGCCGGCTTTCTTCGCGTGCCTTTCCAACTTCTTGTAGTTCTCCAGCCAGGTCAGATCCAGGAACTCGGCCCATATCAGCTTCATTGCGCCATCGTGACTGCCTCGGCGATGGTACTCTTCGGCAGCGAATTCGCGCAGTCTGGGGTCCCTGTGGTTCGGGAAAGCCTTCAGTCCCTTTTCCGCCCATAGGAGCGCTTTCTCGTGCTGGCGCGCTTCCCGGTAGACCTGGGCGATTCGCAAATAGCTGTCCGCGCGCGAAAGATCACGGCTCATCACGGCGACGAGTTGTTCGACATCGCCCGACGCCTTTGCCATAGATTCCATGATGCGCGTCAAGCGGAAATGCCGGCTCCACTCGGCCGCGTCGTCCTCGGCGGTGCGAGCGGGCACCTTCTCCCACTCGGCCTCGGCGAGTTCCCGATAGACCTTCAACCCCTTGGCCCCGAGGATTTTTGCGTATTGCGCTGCCGCGTCGTAGAAGGCATCGAAGTCACCGCGCAATTCCCACTGGAAGAGCCGCCTGGCCAGGTCCGCTGGATCGGGCGGCGCCTGCTGGCACGCCTGGTGATGGATGTCCTGCAACCGGTCCCGCAGCACAGAGATGTGGCCGTCGGAATCGTCTGTGGTCTCAAACGCTCCCCGCAGGGACTGCAACGCCGATTCGCACAGCTCGATTACACTGGCCGCCTGGCCGTCGTCCAGCAACTGCTCGATGGAATCGATAGCGCCGTTGACGCCGCGCGCCCAGGCGGTCACCTCGCGGTTCGACATGAAGTCGCGAACTCTGGCGGCCTTCTCAAACGCTCGCCGCACAGCGGCGACACTCGCATCCGGCCCGAAACGCCGGGCGGCGTAGAGGATAAGCCGCTCACGGAGCCGGGCGTCGTCTTTCGCCCAATCGAGCACCATGCCTACAAGAGCGTCCTTATCCTCCTCGCGGAGAACCTTCCCGGCATCGGCCAGGGTAAACTCCCTTGCTTTTCCACGACGCGCGCTCGCCGGTCTCGAGGCCCGGCGCAGCCAGCCGAGCGCTGCCGCCACGCAGTGCTTGCAGAATTCGCCATCGCTGCCAATCGGGCAGTCGCACGAATAATCCAGCACTCCCTCGTCGGATGCGAGCGTCACCTCATAGTCCCGTTCCCCGCGCACGACGGCGCGCACGCAGTCGCCCTGATCTTCGAGTGACTCGACGTGCCCGTGAGAGAGATAGTCGAGACCGCGTTGGTAATACTGCGCACCCGCCAGGCGGCGGATCACCGCGTCATTCATCGCGCGTGAGAGGGTCTCCGGCATACCGACCAATTATCACCGAAGGAGTGGAGGGCGTTCGCTGACGTTCGGGCCGAGGCGCGCAGGCGATGGCCGGTATCGACGCTATCCCACCCGGAGCGCCACCACTGGATCGATCCGAGTGGCGCGGCGCGCCGGGATGTAGCCGGCTATTAGCGCCACCAGCGCCAGCGCCACCGGGACGATCACGAACGTCCAGGGGTCCGTTGCCTTCACATTGAACAGCAGGCTCGAAAGGACGCGCGTCAGGGCAAGCGCGCCCGCGAGTCCGGCCAGCAGTCCGCTCCCCGTCACCAGCATGGCCTTGGCGAGCACCAGCCACATGATTTCGCCGGTGCTCGCTCCCAAAGCCATCCGCACTCCCATGTCGTGCGTGCCCTGGGCCACCGAGTACGACATCACACCGTAGATGCCCAGCGCCGCGAGCGCCAGGGCCACAGCGGCGAAAATGCCGATCAGCCAGGTGCGCGTGCGCGACTGTGACATCGACTCGATGACGATCTGCTCCATGGACCGGACCGACGTCACCGGCATGTCGCGGTCCAGTTCGCCAAGCGCCGCACGCGCGGCCGGGGCCATGCTCAGCGGATCGGTTGCGGTGCGGAGTGCCAGCGCGCCACCGGGCCACGGGCTCTGCATGATCGGTACGTAGATCACCGGCACTCCGTCGTTATCCAGACCACCGAACTTTGTATCCGCGACAACGCCAACGATCTCCCAGGCGATCGGCGGCCCCAGTTGCGTCTTGCCCGTCACGAGTTCCTCCACCAGCAGGCGCTCTCCGAGCGGTTGCTGTTTCGACAGGTACTGTTTGACAAACGTCTCATTGACGATGGCCGCCGGCGGGCCGCTCTCATCGTCGCGCTCTGTGAAGAAGCGGCCTTTTCGCAGCGCGATGCCCATGGTGCGGAAGTAATCGTGGCTCACCAGTTCATAGGGCGCGCCGGGAGCTTCGGAGATAGGAACTCGCGCCTGGCTTGCGATGAGAAACGGCATGCCGAAATGCGCGCCCTGGAGCGGCAGGCTCATGGAAATGCTCGCGCTGCGTACGCCGGGCATGGAGCCGGCCTTGGCGAGCACCTGCCTGTAGAACGTCCGTACAGCCTGCGCGTCGGGGTAACGCTGCCCGGCCATCGACATCCGCATTGTCAATAAGTGGTCAGAGCGGAAGCCGGGATTTACCTTCTGCATCGCGAACAGACTGCGGATCATCAGGCCGGCTGAAACCAGCAGCACCAGCGAGAGCGCCACCTCGGAGGCCACCAGCACGCCGCGAAACCGTCCGTGTCCCGTGCCGGAGGTGCCTCGGCCACCCTGTTTCAGAATGTCGTGAAGATTCAGTTTCGAGGCGCGCCAAGCCGGCGCCACGCCGAAGAACAGGCCTGTCACGACCGATAGGACCAGCGTGAAGCCAAGTACGCGCCAATCCAGCCCGATCTCTTCGAAGCCGGAGAGCAGGGGGTCCGGAACGAGGCTGCGCACCACCCTCACCAGCCAGAACGCCAGTGCCAGTCCGGCCACGCCGCCCGCCAGGGCCAGCACAACGCTTTCCGTGAGCAACTGCCCGATGAGCCTGCTCCTTCCCGCGCCGAGCGAAGCGCGCAGCGCCAGTTCGCGCCGCCTCGCTGCCGCCTTGGCCAGAAGCAGGTTGGCCACGTTGACGCACGCGATGAGCAGAACGAACCCGACAGCGCCGAACAGTACCAGCACCGCCTTGCTTTCCCCCCGAAGCAGGGTATCCCGCATGGGCTCGATGAACACGCCCCAGCCCTTGTTCGATTTCGGAAAGTCCCGCTCGATGTTCTTCGCGATCACGTCCATGGCCTGCTGCGCCTGGGCCCGCGAAACTCCCGCCTTCAGCCTCGCCGCGGGCAGCAGAAAATGGAAGTCCCGGGTCACCTTGCCGCGGTCAAGCGCGATCGGCATGATCATCTCAGGCCCGTCAAAGAATCGGAAATGTGAAGGCATCACTCCGATGACGGTCGTTTTCTCGCCATCCACGGTCAGTGCGCGGCCCACCACCGCCGGATCGCCGCCGAACTTCCGCTGCCACAGGCCATAGGTCAGCACCGCAACGCGCGGTGCGCCGGGCCGGTCGTCGGCTGCCACGAAACCCCTTCCCATGAACGGTCTCACGCCTAACATTTCGAAGAGGTCCCAGGACGCGCCCAGCCCCGGTACGCGCTCCGGCAGGTCGTTCCCGGAGATATTAAAAGGGCCGAGCCTCAGTGCCACGAGGTTGTCAAACACGCGGTTCTGCTCGCGCCAGTCCAGGAAGTTCGCCGCTGACACGCTGTTCCGCTGGCCCCGCGGAGGCTTTTCAAAGACAATCATCAGCCGGTCGGGTTCCTTATACGGAAGCGGCCTCAGCAGAAGCGTGTCCACCACGCTGAACATGGCCGTGTTGGCGCCGATGCCAAGCGCGAGGGTGAGGGCGGTGATGGCGGTAAATCCAGGGCTCTTCCGAAAAATGCGGAGGCTGTAGCGCAGGTCCTGGGACAGGTGGGCGAGCGGGCGCATGAGCTGCATCTGCGGTCCTTGTGATACACAGACGCAGTAAGTCCCGTTTTGTTCCACGCGATTTCGCGAATTCGGCTGCTACAATCGCAATAAAGGGCTGGCGAAACCGCATATGTTCCGAAAGGTCCTGGTCGCCAATCGCGGGGAGATTGCCGTGCGCGTGATCCGCGCGCTGCGCGAGATGGGAATCGCCAGCGTCGCGGTGTTTTCCGATGCCGACCGCGCCGCGCTGCACGTCCGCATGGCGGACGAAGCCGTCCACATCGGCCCGCCGCCCTCCACGGAGAGCTACCTGCGCATCGAGCGCATTCTCGACGCCGCCCGCCAAACCCGCGCCGAGGCGATCCACCCCGGCTACGGTTTCCTGAGCGAGGACGCTGACTTCGCCGAGGCTTGCGAACAAGCCGGCATCGTCTTCGTCGGGCCGCCGTCGCACGCCATCCGCGCCCTGGGATCGAAAACAGCCGCGCGGCAACTGGCCGTTTCCGCCGGAGTGCCCGTCGTGCCCGGAACCAGCGAGCCGCTCGGCAGCGCGGCCGAGGCGGGCGAGGTCGCGGCCCGGTTCGGCTACCCCGTGTTCCTCAAGGCGGCGCTCGGTGGCGGGGGAAAGGGGCTCAGGCGCGTGGATAGCGAAGCCGAGCTCGAGTCCGCTTTCCGGGATGCCGTGAGCGAGGCCGGCCGTGCGTTCCGCAGCGCGGATATCTATATCGAGAAGCTGATTGAGCAGCCTCGCCACATCGAAATTCAGGTCCTGGCGGACTGCCACGGCAACATGATTCACCTCGGCGAGCGCGAGTGCTCCATACAGAGGCGCCATCAGAAAGTAATCGAGGAGTGCCCGTCGCCGCTGGTGGAATGCCATCCCGAGATGCGGAAGGCGATGGGCGAGGCCGCGCTCCTCGCCGCGCGCGCGGCGGGCTACACCAACGCAGGAACAGTGGAGTTCCTCGTTGACCGCGACCGCAGCTTCTACTTCCTCGAGATGAACACGAGGCTTCAGGTGGAGCATCCCGTAACGGAGCTCGTCACCGGACTCGACCTCGTACACTGGCAACTCCGCATCGCCGCCGGCGAGGAACTCGACATCGCGCAGCAGGACATCGCGTGGCGCGGCCACGCCATCGAGTGCCGCATCTATGCGGAGGATCCTTACAACAACTTCTTCCCGTCGCCCGGCCGAATAACCGCGCTGCGCCGTCCGCACGGCCCGGGCGTCCGCCTGGATTCGGGCATGTACACGGGCTGGACGGTGCCCGTCGAGTACGATCCGATGCTTGCCAAGCTCGCCGTTTGGGCGCCCACGCGCGAGCAGGCGGTGCGGAGAATGCTCCGCGCCCTCGACGAGTACTCGGTTGACGGTATCAAGACCACGCTCGAGTTCTACCGCCAGGTATTCGCCGACGAGCGTTACCGCCAGGCGCTTCTCCATACCGGTTTCATCGACGATTTCCTTCGCCGCAAGTCCTCGCCCGCGCTCGACGGCGACCCCGATCTCGAACATGTTGCCGCAATGGTAGGCGCCATTCAGACCATCATTCATTCGCCCGTGGCGCGGCCGTGTCCGGAAGCTCCGAGCCGCTGGCGCACCGAGGGCAGGGAAAGGCTGCTCCAATGAACCGGCCACGGATAGTTGTGGGGCAGGCCCTCGGCCTGCGGCGGCCTCTCAGGCCGCCCAGCGCTGGACCACACATAATCTTCCGCTTTTGCGGCGAGACCGGCCGTCGCGGGGTTGTTCTTCTCAATGGATCTCTGGATGCGGCGGAACTCCTTGCCGTTGCGGACGCTCACTCGAGGCGGCAGGAGGAGTTTGCACGGTTCGAGATTCTCTCGGTTTGGGCAGGCGGCCTGAGAGCCCGCCGCAGGCCAGGGGCCTGCGCCACAAATGCTTTTGGGGCACTCCAATGAACCTGAACGTCACCATTGACGGCAAGCCCCGCCCGCTCCAGATCGAGCGCGAATGCCAGGACTGGATTGCCGACGGCCGGCGCGCCTCGGTGCTCGAAGTCGAGCCGGGCATTTATTCCGTGCTGCTCGGCGGCAGAAGCTTCGAGGCGCGCGTGGAACGCACTGAAGCAGGGCTGGCCGTGCACATACGCGGCCGCCGCTTCGTGGTAGAGGTGAGCGATCCGCGGAGGCTGAGCCGCGCCGCGGACGGCCTGCACCACGAAGGCCGGCAGAAAGTGACTTCTCCGATGCCGGGAAAGGTAGTCCGCGTGCTCGTTGCTCAGGGCGATGCCGTCGAACCCGGCCAGGGCCTGCTCGTGGTGGAAGCGATGAAGATGCAGAACGAGATGAAGGCATCCAAGGCCGGCCGTGTGGCCGTGCTGTCCGTGCGTCAGGGAGCGACTGTCGCCGCCGGAGAGGTGCTCGCCGTCATCGAGTAGCCGCCCCTGGTGCATAATGGGGCAGATGGTTTGCGAGAAGTGCGGCGGTTCGGGCTGGATAATTGTGGAGCGCGACGGCATCTCCGGCGCCGAGCGCTGCGATTGCGGGCCGGCCGAGGCGCCGCCCGATTTCGAGTCCGCCGCGAACATTCCACTGCTGTACCGCAACGCGTCGTTCGATAACTTCGTGCTGCCGAATGATAACCCCATTGCGTATGACCAGTTGAGCCGCGTGCTGGTCAAAGTGAAATCCTTCGTCCGCTACTTCCCCGGTGGTCCGAAGCCCGGACTGCTGCTCATGGGCCCGACCGGGACGGGCAAGACGCACCTGGCGATCTCCGTCCTGCGCGCTCTCGGGGAGCGTGGATGGCAAGGCGTCTTCTACGACTACATCAATCTGCTCGAGCGCATTCGCTCCGGGTACGATGCCGATGCGGGCGCGAGCGATCGCGCGGCGTATCAGGCCTGTCTGGAGACCCCGGTGTTGCTGATCGACGATCTCGGCTCGCACCGCGTGACTAGCTGGGTCGAAGATACCGTAACCTCGATTGTGACGCAACGCTGCAACAACCAGAAGCCGCTCATCGTCACCACGAACCTTCCCGATCCCGATGCCGGCGATGCCGTTGTGCAGCGAGTGCCGGGGGCCGGGCAGGTGGAATACCGCACCACACTCGCCGAGCGGGTTGGCGAGCGGGCGCGCTCCCGCTTGTTTGAGATGTGCGAGCTCGTGCGCATGCCTGCAATCGGCGATTACCGTCTCAAGAAGATCAGGTGACTTCGCCTTCATCGTAGATTGCCGGCGGCGTTCCGCCCATCGGGCGCAGGTAGGCGCACAACTCACCGCGGTGATGGGCTGTGTGCCGGACGAGCACCGAGAGGTACACTACCGCCGGGCGATTTTCGGCGTTGAATGGCAGATGGCGCAGGAGCGCTTCCGCGCCGAGTTGCCGCACCTGATCCAGCAGTTCGGGCACGCTGGTCCGGTGCAGATCGATGACGTCCTGAATGGTCTTGATATGCCTCGGCAAATGCGCCGGCTCCGGGGCGAGTTGTCCGCTGGCGATGCCCTCCAGAAGCCAAATCTCCGAACTTGCGATGTGCCACGCGAGTTCGAGCGCGCTCCGGCATTCCGGATCGGGCCGGTACTCGCGATGTATCTCTGGAACGGCCGCGAGCACCCGGCCGGTCTCCCGCATCTCCTTCTCAAATTCGGAAACAAGAAAATCGCGCAGGAATAAAGCTCGTTGTGGTTCCATAGCGTTCATCAAATCCTCGCGGCTCGGTTTCGTGCCGTTTTGGAGCATTTGCCAATCATTGTGGCGCGGTGTGGCAATGCGGAGCCAGGCCGCGCTTTGCCAGGTAGCGCTGGTGATATTCTTCGGCCGGATAGAAGCTGGATGCCGGCACGATCTCCGTCACTATCGCCTTCCGGAAGCGCCCCGACCGTTCCAACTCCCCCTTGAATTCGCGCGCGGCCGCCTCCTGCTCCGGCGTGTGGAAGAAAACGGCCGAACGGTATTGGCTCCCGACATCCGGCCCCTGTCGGTTTCTCGTAGTCGGGTCGTGCGATTCCCAGAAGACGCGCAGCAGATCCCTGTAAGAGACCTGGGCAGGGTCAAACTCGACCTCAACCGTTTCCGCGTGCCCGGTCTTGTCCGTGCAGACCTGTTCGTACGTCGGGTTGGGAACCGAGCCGCCGGAATATCCTACCCTCGTCGAAGTAACGCCCCTCGCCTGCCGGAAACTCTCTTCGACTCCCCAAAAGCAGCCGGCGGCAAACGTGGCCTTTTCCATAACCATCTCCCCCTCCGGTGCGCCGTTCGTGCCGCACGCAGGCGTCCAGCCCGGCGCTTCTTTCAGCCAATCATAAATCCCCCCGGTGCGCAACGTCCGAAACTCTGAAAGGGTGCGCTTTGTATCAGTCGGGCCTTGTATCAGGGCACGGCTTCAGCCGTGCCGCAAGCCCTTGCCAAGCCACGGGCTTCAGCCCCTGCCGGCCGCTGACCCAGGGGCGAGAGCCCTAGCTCTCCCTGCACGTTCCCCGCTGAAGCCGTGCCCGAAACTCTGAAAGCCGCAGCGCTGGTATAGTGATTACGTCCATAGCGAAATCGTGATTGGAGACACGCTGATGAATCGGAGATATTTCCTCATGAGCACGGCGGCTGCCACGAGCGGCCTGCGCGCGAGCGCGCTTCAGAGCGCGAACGACACCGTGCGGGTGGCTTGTGTGGGCGTAAAAGGGCAGGGAAGAGCCCACATAGAAACGTACGGGAGAATGCGGAACGTCGAGATCGCCGCGCTCTGCGATATCGACGAGAACATTTTGAACGAGCGGCTGCAACTGGCCGAGAAAATCACCAAGAAGCGGCCCGCTTCCTACGTCGATATCCGCAAGCTCCTCGAAGACAAGTCCATCGACGCCGTTTCCATCGCGACGCCGAACCACAGCCACACGCTCCAGGCGATCTGGTCGATGCAGGCGGGCAAGGACGTTTATGTCGAGAAGCCCTGCTCATACAACATGTTCGAGGCCAAACAGATTGTCGCCGCGCGCAAGAAGTACAACCGCCTTGTGCAGCACGGCACCAACAGCCGTTCGGGCGTGGCGGTTCAGGAGGCGGTGAAGCAGATGCATGCCGGGCTCATCGGCGACGTCTATCTCGCCCGCGGCCTGTGCTTCAAATGGCGCAACACGATCGGCCATGCTCCGGTCGAACCCGTGCCTGCCGGCGTTCATTACGACCTGTGGCTCGGTCCGGCGCCCGTCCGCCCGTTCACGAAGAATCGCTTTCACTATAACTGGCACTGGTTCTGGGATTACGGCAACGGCGATATGGGCAACCAGGGCATCCACGAAATGGACAACGCGCGCTGGGGCCTGGGCGTGACTTATCCAACCAAGGTGACCGCCATCGGCGGGCACTTCATGTTCGACGACGACCAGGAAACGCCCAACACTCTTACCGCTCTCTACGAATTCGATGAACCCGGCGGGAAGAAGAAGATGCTGGAGTTCGCTGTGCGGCACTGGATCACCAACCACGAGGCCGGTATCAACGACACGCCCGGGAAGAAGGATCGCAACACCATTGGCAACACCTGGTACGGCTCCAAGGGGTACGTGGCCGTCGAGGGCTACAACAAGTACTACAGCTTCCTCGGCCCCGAACAGGAGCCCGGTCCCAGCATGGCCCAGGGCGGAAACAACTGGGCCAACTTCATCGACGCGCTGCGCAGCCGCAAGTACGAGGACCTGAACGCCCCCATCGAGGAAGGCGCCATTTCCACCACCCTGGTGCACCTGGCGAACATTTCCTACCGGCTGGGCCGCAGCATTAAGTTCGACGCGGCGAGCTACACGTGCCCCGGCGATTCCGAGGCCACGAAGCTGTTTACGCGCGATTACCGCAAGGGGTTCGTCGTCCACGAGAAGGTGTAACTGTAAGGGCCGGGCAGGGCATGCCCGGCCCGCTGCGTTCAGGAACCAGCGTTCCGGCCGGAGCGCTCTTTTCCCCGGAAGTATTCCACCGTCAGCCTGAGTCCCTCATCCAGCCCGACGCACGGTTCCCAACCCAGCACTTTTCGCGCTTTCGTGATGTCGGGGCGGCGCTTTCTGGGATCGTCCTCCGGCAGCGGTTCGAATTGAATCCGGCA
The DNA here is from genome assembly GCA_023436715.1 of Acidobacteriota bacterium. Classification (GTDB taxonomy): domain Bacteria; phylum Acidobacteriota; class Terriglobia; order Bryobacterales; family Bryobacteraceae; genus Fen-330. The sequence continues at coordinate 7,994 of JAEZIJ010000252.1, read as the reverse complement.
CTCCGCCCCCATCACCCGCTGGATGCTCTCTGCAAACTGAAGAATTGTGATCTCGCTCGGATTGCCCAGGTTCACCGGGTAGCGCTCGTCGGAGAACATCAACCGGCAAAGCCCCTCCACCAGATCGCTCACGTAGCAGAAGCTACGGGTTTGTGAGCCGTCGCCGAAAACAGTCAGTGGGCTGCCCCTGAGCGCCTGATCGATGAACGCGGGCACCACGCGGCCGTCGTCGAGCTTCATTCTCGGGCCGTAAGTATTAAAGATCCGGGCAATGTTGGTGCGCAATCCCCAGGCTCTGTGGCAGGCCATCGTCAGCGCTTCCGCAAAACGCTTGCTCTCGTCATAGCAGGAGCGCGGTCCAACCGGATTCACGTTGCCCCAGTAACTCTCTACCTGGGGGTGGACCAGCGGGTCGCCGTAGCACTCCGAAGTCGAGGCGAGCAGGAACCGGGCGTTAAACCGTCGCGCGATCCCAAGCAGGTTTCGCGTTCCGGCGGACCCCACGTCCAGAGTCTCGACCGGGTGCTCCATGTAGTCCTTCGGACTCGCGGGCGACGCGAGGTGGAGCACGCCGTCCACCTTTTCGTCGAAGTCGAAGCCCGCACTCACATCCTGCTCGATAAACCGGAATCGGGAGTGCCGCGCGAGGTGCGCGATGTTCGCCTGCGTACCGGTAAGAAGGCTGTCTACAGCCGTAATCACGTGACCATCGGCCAGAAGCCGGTCCGTCAGGTGCGATCCGACGAACCCGGCGGCTCCCGCGATAAGAAATCTCACTAGTTCTCCTCTTTTTGAATTTTATCTGATCGGGTTGCGTGATAAATTCGGATCTAGAAGCCTTATGGAATTCTCCTGGGTTGAGAAAGTCATCCTGATCGTGCTTCTGTCCGCGTCCATCGCGGCGTTCTGGCGAACGTTCGGTGCCGCACTTACTAACATCTTCGCGAGCGCGAAGGATCCCGATTTCCGGCTGCGTCCGCTCGGGCCGCGTTTTCGGAAATTCTTCGGCGAAGTGGTGTTCCAAGGCCTGGTGATCTGGCAGCGCCCGCTTCCGGGGCTGGCGCACGCCTTTGTCTTCTGGGGCTTTTTGGCGTTTGCCGCCATCACCGTCAACCACATGGCACTCGCGTTCGGCGGCCGTTTCATCCCGCCGCGTGGCGCGTTTGAGTATTTCGTCGCTGTGTTCGCGGTTGCGGTAGCGGTGTCCATCGGCGGCCTCGCCTTCCGCAGGTTCGTGGTCCGCCCGAAGTGGCTCGAGCCGGTGTCGCCGGAATCCGGCTTCATCGCGTTCTTGATTTTCGCGCTGATGATCACTTACCTCCTCGAATTCTGGATACCCGAGGGCGGCGCGGCGGAGAGAGTGAACTGGTGGGCGCACACGATCATCCTGCTTTCGTTCCTTCCGTTGATCCCGCACACCAAGCACCTGCACCTGGTGCTGAGCCCGTTCACGGTCTTCCTCGAGCGGAATGGTTTCAGCCGCATCCCGCCGCTCGCGGGCGACGAGGATTTCGGCCTCGACACGGGCAAGGACCTCACGCGAATTTACAGCCTTCAGGCCTACACCTGCGTCGAGTGCGGCCGCTGCACGGAGCACTGTCCTGCGAACAATACGGGGAAAATACTCAACCCGAAGGAGATCATACTCGGCACCCGCTCGTATCTCAAAGAGTACGGCGCGCGCGCAACCGAGCCCCTGCTTGGAAAGCACATCTCGATGGAGGCCGCTTTCCAGTGCACCACCTGCGGCGCGTGCGAGTTCCAGTGCCCCGTGGGCATTCAGCACCTGCCCTTCATCATCGGCCTGCGCCGCGGCGCCGTGAACACCGGAAAGTGGGAGGATAGCCACGGCACGGACCTCTTCCTGAACCTCGAGCGGCACGGCAACTCGCTAGGCTTTGCGCACACCGAGCGCGAGAAGTTCATCCAGAAGAACGGACTGCCTTACTACGACGGCTCCCAGGATTACTGCCTCTGGATGGGCTGCATGGGATCTTACGATCCACATGGCCGCGAGATCGTGCTGGCGCTCACCCGCGTGCTCAATCACCTCGGTATCAGCTTCGGCGTGCTCAAGCGCGAGAAGTGTACGGGCGACCCGGTGCGCAGGCTCGGCAACGACTACCTGTTCAGCGAACTGGCGCAGGCGAACATCGAGCAGATGCGGCAGGCCAATGTGAAGCGCCTCGTCTCGATCTGCCCGCACTGCGTCCGCACCATCCTCGAGGATTGGCGCGAATTCGGAACGGAATTTCAGATCGAGCATCACTCCGAACTGCTGGCCCGGCATGCCGCGAAACTGCCCGGCAATGGCGCGAACCGCCGGGTGGCATTCCACGATGCCTGCTACCTGGGCCGCTACCGCGGAATCTACGACGCCCCGCGCGAGGTGATAGCGCGCTCCGGTAAGGTGCTGGAACCTGCGCGAACGCGCGAGCGCGGCTTCTGCTGCGGAGCCGGCGGAGGTCTGGTGTTCCTCGGCGAGGAGAAAGGGAAGCGGGTAAACCTCGAGCGGGCCCAGCAGTTGTTGGAGACGCGGCCCGACGTGGTCGGGGCGGCCTGCCCCTTCTGCAACACAATGCTGCGCGACGGCCTAGCGGCCGCGGTTCCCGAGCCGCCTCAACTGCTCGACATCGCGCAGATCGCGGCAGCCTCGCTCGACAAGAAGACTGTCGGGGATCCGGCGTAGCGGATTTGCCTGAACCGCCCCCGATATCGTATGATTTTTAAAGGCCGCGCACTTCGGCGGCTGCCCGCAGGACCCAAGGGCGCGTAGCTCAACTGGCAGAGCAACTGACTCTTAATCAGTAGGTTGAAGGTTCGATTCCTTCCGCGCTCACCATAACAATAATAAAATCAGAGAGATACGGAATCTGTAAGGGGAGGGTGTGTAGTCGGAATTCGGCTATACGGGTAGGGTCCGCTCGGGCCAATACTAAGCTCTGCCTCTGCCAATTTTGGACCGGACTATCGAGCCGTTGCCACATTCTCGCCGACCATGGCCTGCCTGATGCACTCGCGAACGATGCTTTTAGCTTTGCCGTTAAGCAGAGCTTTCAGCGCGAGGCAGCCTTGTTCCGGGAGTTCTGCGGGCGACCGGAGCGGTTTCCGTTCTGCCCTTTCCGAAATGAACGGCCGGCGCAATCCCTCTTGAACGTACATGCCGTCCGTATGTACACTATGAACATACGTGAATGACGACAAGTTTGAGTGGGATCAAGCCAACATCGTCCATATCGCGGAGCACGGCCTCAAACCCGAAGAAGTTGAGCAGGCGATTGCGAACAATCCCATCACTCTGACTGTCGTCATCCGTGGCGGTGAACTTCGCACAATCTGTGCCGGTCGCACGGATTCCCGGCGCGTGCTGAAGGTCATTTATACCGAGCGGCGGGGCAGGATCCGGGTCGTCACCGCACACGAAGACCGCAGACTCAGGAGGATTCTATGAGCAAGCCGCGAAAGAAGCGGCCGGCGCCGGCCTCTGGCACTCCCAAGCAACCTATCGAGGTCGAAACCCCCGTCTTCAAGACCGAAGCCGAGGAAGCGGCCTGGTGGGATGCGCATTCCGACATGGTGACTGATTTGCTTCTGAAGCACGGCCGCCGGTCTCTGATCCAGACCAAAAGCGTAACGATGCGCCTCCCGGTGCGTGACATCGATCGCGCGCGGAAACTCGCCGATCGGCGCGGCATAGGCTATCAGACACTCATGAAAAGCCTGCTGCATGACGCCCTGAAGCAGGAAGAGAAAAAGGCGTCCTGACGGAAGTCACCTTTCATCAAAAACCGCGCTCCCCAAAAACCGTGGCGGCTTCCAACCTCCCGTCGCCTTCTCAAACGCATACGCGAATTTGATCAGCTTAGCTTCCGTCCACGCCGTTCCGAAGAAGCTCAGCCCCACCGGCAGGCCCTGCACGAACCCGGCCGGCACCGTCACATGCGGGTATCCCGCGATGGCCGCGGGACTCGAACAGCCTCCCGTGTCCTGGTCGCCATTCACCCAATCGATCAGCCACGCTGGCCCGTTGGTCGGCGCAACAATGGCGTCGAGCTTGTGTTTCCGCAGCACGGCATCGATGCCTTCCTCGCGGCTGAGGCGGCGGCAGCGCGCCAGCGCTTCGACATACGCGTTGTCCGTGAGCGGACCCTTCTTCTCCGCGCTCTCGCAGATCTCCTGTTCGAAATACGGCATCTCCTCGCGCCGCTGCTTCTCGTTGAACGCGATCAGGTCCTTCAACGAGCGCACTGGACCGCCGCGCGATTCCAGATACGCGTTCAGATCCGCCTTGAACTCGTACAGCAGAACCTCGAACTCCGCCTCGCCGAACTGGTTGTGCGTCGGGAGGTCCGCCGGATCGATGATCTCCGCGCCCGCCTTCTTCAACTCCTCGATGGCCTGCTCCATCAGGCGATCGACGGCCGCGTTCCGGCCGAAGAACTTGCGCGCGACGCCGAGCCGAGCTCCGCGCAATCCGCGCGCATCCAGCGATTTCGAGTAGTCCTCGCCGCGCGTGCCCAGAACGGTCAGGAGCGCTGCGGCATCGCTCACGGAACGCGCCATCGGGCCCGCCGTGTCCTGGCTGTGCGCGATGGGAACGATGCCGGCGCCGGCAATCAGGCCGACAGTCGGCTTGATGCCGGTAATGCCGTTGACGGAGGCCGGCGACACGATGGAGCCGTCCGTTTCCGTGCCGACCGCCATGGCGCACAACTCGGCCGCCACCGCGACGCCCGAACCGGAACTCGAGCCGCTCGGGTTGCGGTCGAGCGCGTAGGGGTTGCGTGTCTGCCCGCCCCGGCCGCTCCAGCCGCTCACCGAGTGCGTGGATCGAAAATTGGCCCACTCGCTCAGATTCGTCTTGCCTATAATCACCGCCCCGGCGGCGCGCAGCCGCTTCACAAGCGGAGCGTCTTGCTTGGGCGCAGGGGCGTCGGCCAGCGCCAGCGAACCTGCCGTTGTCTTCATCCGGTCCGCCGTGTCGATGTTGTCCTTGATCAGGATCGGCGTCCCGTGCAGCGGGCCGCGCGGCCCTTTCGCCTTCGCTTCCGCATCGAGCGCATCGGCGATTGCCAGTGCTTCGGGATTAATCTCGATCACGGCGCGCAACTGGGGTCCGCGGCGGTCGAGTTGGTCGATGCGATCCAGGTATTGCCGCACGCGCTCCCGGGAGCTTGGTGAGGCTGTTTGAGAATTAGCGGTTGCCGCAAACGCGATGCTGCCGGCAAGAAGGTCGCGCCGAGTCATCTCCACATTATGACCATTTCAGCCCCGTCTCCGGAACGGCAGCCAGAGCAGCCAGAACAATGCCGCTGCCACCGCTTCCGCGACTGCGAGGTACACCGGCCACGGCCCCAGATAGTCGAGCAGGGAAGCGGAGACCGGCTTGCGGCAAAGATACATGTAGTTCGTGCCGAAGACCACGTTGAACGCGCCCACTGCTGCCGCCCAGAGATTCACAGCCAGCAACGCCCGCCAGACGCTGCCGGGACCCGGTCGCGCAATGCCTCCGCAAACCATGGTTACGACGCCGGCGATCACGCCGCCGTGCGACAGGAAAAAGTAAATGCTGGGGTAGGAAGCGAGCGGAGCCCAGAGGTCAGGCGTCAGCACCGCCATGGTGGCGGCGGTCAGCCCCGCGTAGTAGGCCACCTCGAAAGCCCGGCGCGACACCGTGAGCAGGGCAATGATCGTCAGCCAGATCGTCAGATCCGAAAGCTGGAGCGGCAAGCCTTCCGGGAACCGGAACCCCTCTCGGCGCAGCCGGTATGCCCACCAAACAATCTCGTTCAGAAGGAGAAATACGCCGAGCCCCAGGCGGATGCGGCGCGCGGCGTGCTGGCTGGTGCGAGCCCAACGCGCGAACACGGCCGCCGTACCCGCAATCGCCGCCAGGATCGCGAGGTGCACCGGGCCGAAGAGCCTGAGATGCGCGGTCAGCGCGTTAGAAATGCAGCCCCCCGCCACAGATCAGCACTTCGCCGGTCACGTAGTCCGATAACGGCGAACAGAAGAAAAGCACTGCGCCCGCGGCCTCTTCCGGCGTTCCGAGCCGCCCGAGCGGACAGGACGCCTTCACCGCCTCCAGCATCTTCGGCTGCACGCCGACGCGAATCTTCCGGCCCTGGATTTCGACTCCGGTGTCGCCTTCGGCCAGCGGCTGTATGAGGCGCGTCTCGATCAGCCCGAATCCCACCGCGTTCACGTTCACGTTGTACCGGCCCCATTCCTTAGCCAGCGTCTTCGTCAAGCCCACCACGCCCGCCTTGGCCGACGAGTACGCCGCCTGGCCTGCGTTGCCGTCCGTCCCCGCGATCGAGGTGATGTTGACCACCTTGCGCATCACGCGCCGCCCCTCGGCAGCTTCCCTCTTTGCGCTCTCCCGGATGTAACCCGACGCCGCGCGCAGAATGCGGAACGGAGCCGTCAGGTGGACGTCCAACATCGCCTGAAACTGCTCGTCCGTCATCTTCTGGATCACGTTGTCCCACGTGTATCCGGCATTGTTCACGATGATGTCGATGCGGCCGAACGCGGCCAGAGTGGCCTCGACGAGTTGCTGAGGGAATTGCGGTGACGTGACATCGCCGGCCAGGCGCGCGGCCTTGCCCCCACGCGAAACAATAGCAGACTCGGTCTCCGCGGCCGGGGCGTCGTCCAAATCGTTCGCCATCACCGCCGCGCCCGCGGCCGCCAACCGCTCCGCAATCGCCCGCCCTATGCCTCGCCCCGATCCGGTTACAAGTGCAGCTTTCCCATCCAGATTGAATGCCATGATTGAGAGATTAGCGCGCCGCGGGGGAGGGAGTACACAAATAAAAAGGTTCCAAGTGACCCTGCTTCGCAGTGGTCTCGCCCGCCGGCATGCTCGGCGCGAGAGCGGAGCTGAAGATGGCGGACCTGCTTCGTCCTTTGCTCCCCGCATGGGCTTTTGGCCCGTGCGGATCAACGCTCCGGAGAGCGGTCTCACGTCTGTCATCAGCCAAGCCGGCCTCTCGAAGCGGCCTTTCACTTCCCGAACAGCGGCTGCCCGTTTCCGGACCACCTCTGCCGGATCATCGTTCCCGGCCTGCCTCTTCGATGCCACGCCGGCTCGCCCCACGGATTCGTTCGGCTCCGGACTCCCCACCCCGCGCGGTCTCCCGCACCGGGGCGGATCATCGCCCTTCACCCGTTTTCCGCGTCGCTGCCGGCACTCCCGGCGGCTCTTCGCGTCTTGCTCCGGGCCGGGACCTCTCGATCCCCGCCGTTCAACGCTCGCCGCAGTTCACCGCCCGAAGGCTTGCCTCGGCTGAACGCCCGGTACCCTCCGCTCCCCGCCGGCATCAGCTTTTATCACTGCCGCCGTCGGATCAACGTTTCGGGTCCGCCTCGTCCCGCCTGGCTCACTGTTCCGTGGACCTCTTGGAACCTCACTCATCATGCGCCTGACCGGTTTTGGAGTCAAACAAAAAACGCGTGTTGACGGCCGTTTTCCGCAGCTTTTTACCTCCGCAGAATCATGCGGTTCGCCGGGATTCAAGTTGGAAATTCTGTGGATAAAACAGCCGCCCGCCGATCTGTTTCACGGGCAGCACATCGGCTCAGGAGTCTCACCGCCGCGGACGATTCGCCGCCACTCGGCTCTGGGTCTTTGGAAATTAACTAAAAGACAGACGCTTCGGCCAGAGGCTCGCAAGTAGTTGAGGCATTGCGCGGTGTGTTCATTGGCGAGGCGCTCCACGCACTTCAATTCAACAACCAGCACGTCTTCCACCAGGATGTCGGCGTAGTATTCTCCAATGTGCTGGCCCTTGTAGCTGATGGCAAACGAGGCCTCCGCAGTAGCCAGGATGCCCCTGAGCCCGAGTTCCCTCAGCAAGGCGCGCTGGTATACTTTCTCCAGGAAACCGGCTCCTAAGGTGTTGGACACTTCCAGGATGGCGCCTATAACGCGCTCTGTGAGGGAATCTGGGCAAGATCGGCGTTCATCGGTGTTCATCGGCGGCCAAAAT
>JAEZIJ010000166.1 GCA_023436715.1 Acidobacteriota bacterium | reverse complement strand
CGCCCGGTCAACACCTACATCAAGGCGTACCGGGCGCCGTCGGTCGCGCCCGGTCAACCCTACATCAATGCATACAGGGCGCCGTCGGTCGAGCCCGGTCAACCCTCACATCAAGGCGTATGGGGCGCCGTCGGTCGAGCCCGGTCAACACCTACATCAAGGCGTACAGGGCGCCGTCGGTCGCGCCCGGTCAACCCTACATCAAGGCGTACAGGGCGCCGTCGGTCGCGCCGAAATAGATGACGTTTTTCTCGGCTACCGGCGAGGAGAGAATCGAGCCCATGGTGAGCATGCGGCCTACTCCGGTGACCATCTCCTCGTAGAAGTTCGAGCCCATGGCGGCCACGAAGTCGAGATGCCCGTCCCGCCCGGTGAACTTCGGCGCGTTCTGCTTCGAAGCGTCGCTCTGCCAGACCCACAGTTCCCGGCGTGTGTTGACGTCGAGCGCGTGAAGTTTGCCTCCGAAAGTCCCGAGGTAAACAATGCCTCCGGCGATCGTGGGCGAAGCGTAGATGGCATTTTGGCGTCCATCGAGAACAGCGGGGAGCCGGTGGCAGCATTCAGGATGTAGAAGCGGGCGGTATCGGAAGTCCCGAAGTATAGTTTGCCGCCGTCTACCGCGGGAGAGTTCAGCACCCATGAGCCATTGTTTGTGAACTCCCATTTCTTTTTGCCCGTCTGCGCATCGAGCGCATATACCTTCGAATCGCGGCAGCCGAAATAGACCGTGCCGTCCACGACCGCAGGCGACCCCTGGATGCCCACCTGGTTATGGTTCGTGGGGTCCTCTCCGGTCTTGTAGCGCCAGATCTGCCGCCCTGTCGCGGCATCCAGCGCATAAAGGAACGAATCCCAACTCCCGGCGTAAACGATCCCGCCGGCGACAGCGGGCGATGAGTGCACCACGCCGGCGGTGCGGACCTTCCATTTGAGCGCGCCGTTGGCGGCGTCGAGCGCGTAGATATGCCCGTCGCCGCTGCCGAAATACACAACGCCGTTGGCGACGGCTGGCGAGGAGAGATAGAAGTCCCATGGATCCGGCATCCACTCGCCCTTGGGCTGGAGCGCATGTATGCCTTTGGCCGTGAACCGGCGCTCGCCCTCGGTGGCGAACTTCCATTTCAGCTTGCCGGCGGCGGCGTCGAGCGCGTAGAAATTTCCGTCGAAACTGCCGAAATACACGGTTCCCGCGCTGACGGCGGGCGACGAGGTGACGGCGCTTTCAGTCTTGTACTTCCATTTCTGCCGGCCGGATTCGAGGTCGAGCGCGTACAGATGCTGATCGACGCTGCCGAAGTAAATCGCGCCGCCCGCGATCGCCGGAGAGGAAATCACGCGGGCGCCGGTCTGGAATTTCCACTTGACTCGGGGCGGCGTGCGCCCGCCGGGGGCGGCATAGACGCCGGGGTGGCGCAGGTTGCCGCGAAACATCGGTGCGGGTTGAGGAAGAGCGGCGGCAGGGAGCAGGAGCGCAGCGAGGGCAAAGCGGAACATGCCCCTAATCTTACGTCATCTTACGTCGAAGTCGGCCGAATCCTTCGCCACTTACAGGAGCGCGTTAAAGAGAAGCTTGAAGGTCAGGTAGCTCTGCGCGCGGTATTGCGGGCGCATTCCGAACAGGACGATGCGCCCCGAGCCCATCGGGTACTCGATGAGAGCAGCCTTTCCGGCCAGGTATTTCTCACCGAGCAGCCATCCCGAGGCCAGGATCTGCGACTGCGGATAGCGCGCTGCGACGCGCGCCGGCGAGCCTTCCGGGACTTCCCACGCCGGGCTCCCCTCGTTCCAAATCGCGATCTCCGGAGGCAGCCCGTAATTCAGCGTGCTTTTGGAGTCGAGCGTCACGTTCAAAAGCGAACCGGGGGAATAAAGATCCCGGCTGGAGATGCCGCCCACCGCGTTCTTGACGTTTATGTCCAGCGACTGAACGGCATACGCGGTCGAGTCGTTGAGGAACACCAGCGTGCCCCCGTCCGAAGCGAAGCGCTTGAGCGCCTCCGCGCCCTTCGAGCCGAGGCCGCCGGTGAACTCCTCGGGCATCGCGCCCGTGCGGTAGCCGCTGGCGATGGACGCGGCACTCTGATCGGCAAACACCAGAACGTCGTACCGTTTCCGCAGGCCGCTTGAGAGGATGTCCGCATTGCCGGCGCTCTTGTAGTCGAAGCCGAACTGCTCGAGCACCCAGCGGGTCCAGCCTTCGTCGATGCTGGGGATGAAGGACTTGTAGATCCCGATCCGCGGGCGTGTTACCCGCTTCAGGTTCGGGGCTTCGGTGGCCGCGAAGTCTCCGGTGGCGGGATCGCGCCAGACACTGCCGCCGGATTTCCAGATTGCATTGATGGCCCGCCAGGTGTCCGTGGATGCGGCCGGCAGCTCAGCCTGGCGCGGTTCAGGAACCAAAACGGCGGACTTGAGTTCCACCGTTACCGGCGTTTCCACGGCGACCGCCTCCACGCCCATCAACAGCGGCAGCGTGTGCGCGGTAACGTCATAGGGGCGCTTGGGAGGGCCGCCAGGATACTGCCGCAGGTCGGGGTAGCGCTGCCGCTCGAGCAGAGTCTTCGCGAATGCGCCATAGGGCTGCTGCATGCGAATCACGTAGGTCCCGGCGGCGAATCTCCGGCCGCCGCCTTCGAAGGGCTCCGCCGCCTGCTGGACCTCCACCTGCCCGAACTGGAGCGTTTCGATCAACTTGCGCATCGCGCCGGGGTCGCGCTGCTGGGCCGGGATCACGAACGCCCAGGGCGATTTCCGCTCCACCGTGCGCCGGCCGATACGGTAGAAGTTCCGGAGCAGGTCCTCGCGGCGGGTGGCGGCCTGGAAAAGGACCGATTCCATGGCGATCATCTGGTAGTCGATGATGTCGCGAAGCGTCCACTCGCCGCCCAGCCAGGGCTCGAGATAGTTCCAGCTTGCCTGGCGCGGGTCGTAGCCCTGTGCTCTCTGCTGTATGAGGTCGGGGTTCACGGTGATGGGCGAGGCGAGGTTCGCGCTGGCGGATTCCGAAAGAATCCGCATGCCGCCGTGATAGGCCTGGTAGTGGCGAGCCGGACTCCAGAAATCGTACAGGGCGTTGATGACGACGCCGGTCTTCCCCGCCCCGGTGAGATCCGCGGCCATACCCATTCCGATCATGTTGCACTCCTGCGCGAGGATCGGGTCGATGTTGGGCTCGATCGGGTCCATCCATGGCGGGACGAACATGCGCGAGGCGTTCGGGCCCTGCTGGTGGACGTCGTAGACGATCTGCGGGTGCCAGACGTTATGAAGCTGCGACACGGTCAGGCGCGTTTCCGGCTGCGTGAAGAAGTACCAGTCGCGGTTGTTATCGTGGCCGAGATACTTGTGGTAGAGTTCGGGCGGCGCGGTGCCCTCGAAAGGCGTGCCAAGCGTTTTGCGGTACCAGCGGGTCACGATATCCATGCCGTCCGGATTGAGCGACGGAACGAGCAGGAAGATCGTGTTGTCGAGAATGGCGCGGTGGCGGGGCGTGTCTTCCGTCAGCAGGCGGTAAACGAGCTCGATCGTGGTGTGGCTCGATGCGATCTCAGTGGCATGGATCGAGCACGTAATCATCACCACAGCCTTGCCCTCTGCGATGAGCTTTTCGGCTTCGGCTTCGGGAGTGGTGCGCGGATCGGCGAGTTTCTGCTGTATCCAGGCGTAGCGGTCCAGCTTGCGGATGGTGTCCGCGGAGGCCACGGTAACGGCGATGAACGGCCGGCCCTCGGTGCTCTTGCCGAGTTCTTTCACCCGCACGCGGTCGGAAGTTTTCGCGAGCGCCTGGAAATAGGAAACGACGCGGTTCCAGTCGAGGACCGTGCGGTCCGCACCTATCTTGTGGCCGAAGTGGGATTCGGGTGAAGGTACGGCGGCCGCGGCGACCGCGGCAAGAACGAAGATCAGGCAGCGGCGGGTTAAGCTGCGCATGGCCGCACCAGTTCCGTCCAGAGGGCTTTGTACCAGCGCAGGAAGCGCTCCGGCTCTTTGCTTTCCTGCGTTTCGCAGAGGGTGTACCGGTCATACCCGGATTGCCGCATAAGGCCAAACAGCTCGCGCCAGGGATAGGCGGGGTTGGCCAGTTCGGTAATGTGCGCGTTTCGCACCCACGGCTTGAGCAGTTCCCAGTTCTGTTTTACGGAGCCGTTTACTACATCGGTAGGATTGGAGTTCCAGCACAGGCCCACGTTCTTGTGGCGTGTGGCGCGCATGATCGCCGCCGCCACCTGGGGCACCTGGGTTTCGCTGCCGTGGACTTCGAGCCAGATCTCGACGCCGCGCCCTTCGCCGTAGTCGCCGAGCTCGCGCAACGAGGCGCCGATGTTGTCTATGGTGGTCTCCCGCGAAACCTCCTTGGCGAAGCCGTTGGGCCGGACCTTGACGCCCCAGGCGCCGGTATCGTGCGCGAGGTCGACGAACTGCTTCGCGAGATCGATGTTCTTGCGGCGCACCGCGGGGTCGGCCGAATGGAATTCGCAGGTAGTGCCGTAGCTCAGCAGCCGCACTTTGCTTTTGGCGAAGCGATTGCGGACGGCGTCGCGCTCCGCCGCTCCGATGGACGGCTCGATGCCGTGCTTGTGCTCGGTTCGCAGTTCGACCGCCTCAAAGCCCGCCGCCTCGAGTTTCGTGATGATGGTTTCGAGGTCCCAGTCCTTCAGGACGTTATATGTAACCGCGCCAAGGCGCATGAGGCACTCTCCTCGGGAACTGCCTATTGTATCGGACTACACTGGATAGGTGGCGTGGGAGAACATACTGGTCCGGGCGACCAATTGGGTGGGCGATGCGGTAATGTCCCTGCCCGCGCTGCGTGCGCTGCGGAGCCGGTTCCCCGAGGCGCGGATTACGATTCTGGCGCGGCCGTGGGTGGCCGGCCTTTACGAACGCGAGCCGTTTTGCGACGAGATGATTCCCGCCGCGCGGACCTGGGCCGGGCGATTCCGCCTGGCACGCGTGCTCCGGGCGCGGCGCTTCGATGCGGCGGTTCTGCTGCCGAACTCGTTCGAATCCGCGCTGGTTGTGAGAATGGCCGGTATCCCGGAGCGCATCGGGTATAACCGCGACGGCCGGGGCGCGCTGCTCACAATCGCCGTGAGGCGGCCCGCGCCCGGCGAAATTCCACGGCACGAGAGCTTCTACTATATGGAACTGCTGCGGCGCGCCGCGATCATCGGAAAGCTGCCGCCATGCGCGCCCATCGTGCTCGACGGCGCGGCCGAGGCGAGGCGGATCGGGCAGGAGCGCTTTGCGGCCATGGGGTTCCGAGGCGCCGTGATCGGGGTGAGCCCGGGGGCTGAGAACAGCCGGGCGAAGCAGTGGCCGCCGGAGCGGTTCGCCGAAGCCGCAACGATGCTCGCTGGAGAGCTGGACGCCGGGGTCGCGCTGTTCGGCTCGCAGAAGGAGAGCGCGCTCGCCCGGGGCATCGCGGAACGGATCCGGCGGAACGGCTGCCGGGTGCTGAACGTGGCAGGAGAGACCACTCTGGCGCAGTTCATCGAGATGGCGGCGGCGTGCCGGGTGTTTCTGACGAACGACTCCGGGGCTATGCACGTGGCCTCGGCGCTCGGAGTACCGACGGTAGCGGTCTTCGGACCGACGGATTGGGTGGCGACGGCGCCGGGCGGCCCGGTGACATCTTTGGTGCGGGAACAGGTCGATTGCAGCCCCTGCATGCTGCGCGACTGCCCCACCGACCACCGCTGCATGACGGCAGTTTCGGCAGACCGGGTAGCGCGAACGGCCCTGGAGTTGGTGAAATAGGAGGTCGTGCAATCCCGTTTCATGGAAAAACTCGGCCGAAGCCGTGTCCTGGTGGTGGCGGATTTCGGCGGCGGCTCGCCCGAAGTGCAGAAGGTGCTCGAACTGGGCGGGCGCGTAATAGTAGCAGGCATTGGCGCGGCCACGGCGAAGAAGGACCTGGAGGCCCTGGGCGTCGATGTAAGCGGCGTGATCAGGGCGCGAGCGGGAGTGCTGGAGCAGGCGCTCGACCGGCTTCCCGCCGCCGACGCCGTGGTGTTCGGAGCGGGCGACTGGGAGCGGGAACGCAAGGAGATGCTCGAAGTGGAGCGGGAAGAGGCGGCGATGGACGGCAGGTTCCCGCGCGTTTTCATCGCCCCGCAAGACCCGAGATACGATTTTCTACGATCCCCCGAGGAGCGTGCCGCGTACGCGCTGGCGCGGGCCGCGGGCGCCGATCCCGAATCTGCGAAGGAACTGGCAAGCCGGCAAACAAGTGGACACAAGAACAAAGATACTCACAGCGGAACAAGCAGCCGAGGCCGCGCGAAGGCGCCGGCAAAGCGGCCGGCGCGTTAGTCTGGTGACAGGCTTGTTCGACCCGCTGCTGGCCGCGCATGCGCGGCGGCTCGGGGAGATAGCCGAAAGCGGCGCGGTGTGCGTGGCGGTAATGGAAGCGCCGGGAACCCTGCTACCGGCGCGGGCACGCGCGGAACTGGTTGCCGGGCTTGCCGTGATAGACTTCGTCATAGCCGGCGGGCAGAGTGCGGACACGCTCGCCGGGCTGGTGGAGGCCGATTCGGTATTTCACGAAGAAGCCCAGGATCAACAACGGACCCAGGAACTGATAAGACATGTTCACGACCGCCAGAGGTGAACGTGGTAAAGCAGGCCCGCGAATTCTGGTTGTCCGCATCGGATCGATGGGCGACGTGATCCATGCCCTGCCCGCGGTCGCAACGCTGAAGCACAGCTTTCCGGGATCGACCCTTACCTGGGTGATTCACCCCCGGTGGTCGCTGCTTCTCGAGCGGAATCCTTTCGTAGACCAGATGATCCGGTTCGACCGCCGCAAACCGGGCAGTCTTGCGGATGCGTGGCGGGCGCTACGCGGCGCCCGGCATGACCTTGCGGTGGATTTCCAGGGGCTGATTCAATCCGCGCTGATATCCTCCATAGCGCGGTGCGACCGCATCTATGGGTTCCACCAGTCGCAGGTGCGCGAGAAACTGGCGGCGCTGTTTTACTCGAACCGCGTGCGGGCGGGAGGGAAGCACGTGGTGGACCGCAACCTGGAACTGGCGGCAGCGGCCGGGGCCTCCACGATGCTTTTGAAGTTTCCGCTTCCCGAAGGGGTTCCGGAGGGCGTGCTGCCGGAGGGCCGGTTCGTTCTGTGCAATCCGCAGGCAGGCTGGGGCGCGAAGGAGTGGCCGATTGAGCACTATAGGGCGTTGGCGCGGAGGCTTCGGCGTGAACTCGGAATTCCGCTGGTCGTCAACGGCCCGCACTGTTCGCAGGCGCTGCTGGTATCGATACCGGACGCCTTGGTCAATATTTCGGGGGTGCCCGGGTTGATTCATGCAACGAGGCAGGCGGCGGCAGTGATAGGGTGCGACAGCGGCCCGATGCACCTCGCGGCGGCGCTGGGCAAGCCCGGCGTCGCGATCTACGGTCCCACGGACCCGGCCCGCAACGGGCCGTACGGCGGGAGTTTCACGGTTCTGCGGTCGCCGGATGCGATGACGAGCCATAAGCGGCGCCCGGCGATAGACGGCAGCATGGAGAAGATCACACCGGATCAGGTATTTCAGGCGCTGAAGGAGCGGCTCTGCGCTCAGCCCCAATCCGCCGGGTCCGGAGCGCGATGAGGCGGTACTGGTTTCCCAAGAAGTATGCCGATGCGGTGGCGCGCCTGCGCGTGCCGTGCGGTTTTCTGCTGGTGGCGGCGTTCGCCTGGCTCGCCGCGCCATCGCCGGCTTCGCTCGCCGCGGGACTGCCCGTCGCGGCGATCGGGCTGCTGCTGAGGGGATGGGCGGCAGGGCACCTCGCGAAGAATCAGACGCTGGCCACGAGCGGCCCGTATGGACATCTGCGGAATCCGCTTTATCTCGGAACGCTGACGGTGGCGGCCGGCCTGGTTATCGCATCGCGCGAGTGGGTCCTGGCGGCCTTATTCGCGCTGGTGTTCGGGCTGGTGTATCTGCCGGTGATCGAACTCGAAGAGCAGCACCTGCGCAAGCTGTTTCCGGAATACAAGCAGTATGCCGAGGGCGTGCCGTTGCTCGTACCCCGGATGACTCACGCGGGAGCATCCGGCTCATTCCGCTGGGCGTTGTATCGAAAAAACGAGGAATACCAGGCGTTCCTCGGGTTCCTCGCCGGGGCTGCGCTGCTGGCCTGGAAAGCGTGGTGGTAGCGGCGAACTCTCGAAATTGCGAGAAAGGCGGCAGGGGCTAGCGGGTCGCCCTCCGGCGTTTGTTCGGGGCCTTCTCCGGTACTACGCGACGGTCCGACTTCCCGACGGCGTGCGCCAAGGGCGCGCTTTTGTGGGTTCCCCTTCCGGCCCGCCCTTTCTCAAGGCGACTGGCGCCACCGGGATCTCCTGGTTCCCTGCACTGAGTTTCCCTTCCGCGTGGCACGAGGCGAACTTCCACTTGCCTGAAGGGACTGCTCCCTCGCTATCGCGCTTCGCCGCCCTTGCCGCTGGCGACGTCGAAGTGGCTCAGGGTGTCTGCATATTGGGAAACGCCCCTGAATAATGCCTCGGCTACTCGTTGCCGGTATTCCGGCCGCTTCAACTGGGATTCGTCGCGCGGATTGCTCAGGAAGGCCACCTCGGCCAGCACCGAGGGCATCTGCGCTCCGATCAGCACGATGAACGGAGCCTGCTTGACTCCACGATCCTTCACGCCCCTGGCGCGCCACAGTCCCGCGTGGAGCGATTTCTGGATAATCCCGGCAAATTCCCTGGATTCCTGGATTTTTTCCTTCAGCGCGATCTTCTGCAGCAGGCTTTGCAACTCGTAAATCGACTTCTGCGAAGTCGCATTCTCCCGGGCGGCCACTTCGAGGGCGCTCTCGGAAGTTGTGAAATTCAGATAAAAGGTCTCCGAACCCGAAACCGCCTTGGCCCGTGAGGAATTCGCGTGTATCGACAGGAACAGGCCGGCGCGCTTCTCATTCGCCAGTTCGGTGCGGGCTTCGAGCGGGATGAACGTGTCGTCCGTCCGGGTGTAGATCACTTCGCTGCCGAGCCGCTGCGAGATCAAAGCGCCGAGCCGCTTGGCCACATCGAGGACGAGATCCTTTTCCTCGAGCCCGCCGGGGCCGATGGTCCCGGTGTCGTGCCCGCCGTGGCCGGGGTCCAGAACCACGCGATCGAGTTTCAGGCCGAGCACGCGGATGAGCGAACGGTCGCCGTGGCTATCGCTTTTCGCCGCCAGGGCCTTTTCGGGCAGAGGCTTGGACTCCGCAGGCGGCACGGGAACAGGCTTGGCTTCCGCAGGGGCCCGCGCCGGCTCGGGCGGATTCAACGCCGCGGCGGGCTTCGCTTCGGAAGCGCGCATAGAGGGGGCTGGGCGTGGCGGTTCGGTGATCCGTGTGGCGGCCGCAGGGGGAGAGGGCAGAGGCTTCGCTGGCTCGGTGGAGGGAGCTGGCGCCTCAGGCGGCCCTTCCATCGTGCGGCTCCCGGTTACGCTGCGGACGGGCGGCCCGGCCTGCATCTCGCGCGGCAACCGCAACTCAATGATGATCCGGTCCGGATTGGCGAGCTGCGAAACGGAATAGTCGGCGGGTGCAGCCAGATCGAGCACCACGCGGGTGACCTCAGGCTGGGTGCGCGCCACACGGATTTGTTTCAGAAGCCGGTCGCCTACGTTTATCGTCTCCATGCCCCGCTTTCCAGGCTGGGGAAGCACACTCTCGAAATCAAAAAAGAGGCGGTCCGGGCTCTCGATCCGCTCGTAGCGGTAACGGACCTCGGTGCTGGTCTCGATCGCAACACGCGTGACGTCGCCGACTGACCAGAAGCGAACCGCGGTGATCCGGGCCGTCTGGCCCAGGACCGGTACCGAAAGCAGCAGCAGCGCTAAGGGTACCGCGCAGGTGAGTCGTGTCATGACGCTGGCCGAGTGCGGATGTGGAGCCTGCCTTCGGAATCGACGTACTGCTCGATCGGTGGATATTCGGGTTGCTTCCGGGTCCTGGCGCGGCCGTTCGCATCGGCGGCAGCCCTCGCCTCGCCGTACTTCTTCCCCACCCGGGTGATGTACTGCCTGGTTTCGGGGTAAGGCGGCACGCCGCCGTGCTTCATCACGGCGCCTTCGCCGGCGTTATACGCCGCCAAAGCCAGCCGGGGATCCTCATCTCCGAAGACGGTCAGCAGGTACTTGAGATACCGAACCCCGCCATCGATGTTCTGGAGGGAGTCAAAACTGTCCTTCACCGCCAGCCGGCGCGCAGTCTGAGGCATGAGCTGCATCAAGCCGCGGGCGCCTTTTGGCGAAACCGCCAGGGGATTGTAATTGCTCTCGACGGCGATGAGGGACCGCACCAGGAGCGGATCGACCTGGTACCGTGCCGCCGCCTGCTCGACGTAATCCGAGACCGCCTCGCCGACCACCTTCGATACGGTGTCCGAACGCGCCGCGCCGGGCGCCATTTTAACGGTGCGGACCAGCCGGCCCGTCTTCGGATCGGGCCGGACCACGGAATTAAGCTGCGTTCCGCGCTCGGCGGCTGCTAGTGCAAGGGTCCCGACAAGACCGGCACACACAAGCTGGAAACAAAAACGCATGCTTTGTTTAGAATATTCTACTCCGAAAGCTCATCGAATCCTGGAAAAAACGCGCCTTCGGGCGTTCCGCCCCGTCGTTGCCGGCCCAACCGGGGGCAGTTCCGGCCTGGTTCCCCGTATCGCCAATGCTATCATTTTTCCATGGAATATTGCGGCCGGGCGAACGACCGGGCCGGGTTCGTGCTTGTGGGTGGGAAGAGCGAGAGAATGGGTTGCGACAAGGCCTTCCTGCCGTATCGCGGAACCACCATGGCAGAGCACATCGCCGCCCGGGTAGAGGCAGCGGCCGGCTCCGTGACCCTGGCCGGAGATCCGGAACGGTTTCGGGGACTGCCCTATCCCGCAATCGCCGACCTCCATCCCGGCAACGGGCCGCTCGGCGGAGTCGAGGCGGCGCTGCGGAGTTCGCCGGCGCGCTGGAATCTGATCGTGGCCTGCGACACGCCTTCGCTGACCGTCGAATTCCTGGCGTGGCTGCTGGACAGCGCGGAGGCATGCGGCGCCAAATGCCTGGTTCCGATCTCCCCGTCGGGAAGACGGGAGCCGCTCTGCGCCGTTTGGGATCGCAGTTCGCTCGATGCTGTCACGCGTGCTCTGAGCCGCGGTGTAACGCGGATGACCGAAGCGGTCGAGAGCGCCGGTACAATCTACCGGCAAGCGCCCGGCGGGAACTGGTTTGAGAACCTGAACACGCCGGAAGAACTGGCCCTTCATTGCCGGACCTCCCCGGCCGAAGCGGCAACGAAAACCGGATGAGTGAAACGTATCCCCACTACATCGAATTCCGCCACGTAGATAAGACGTTCGACACGCCCGTTTTGGCCGATGTCAGCTTCGATGTAAACGCGGGCGAGACGGTGGCGATCATCGGGCGAAGCGGCGTGGGAAAGTCGGTGACCCTGGCCCACATCATGGGGTTTCTCAAGCCGGACCGGGGACGGGTGATCGTGGCGCACGAGGACATCACGGATTACCCGGAGACCGAACTCAGGCGCATACGCCGCAAAGTGACGATGGTGTTTCAGTCCGGCGCGCTGTTCGATTCGCTCACAATCGCCGAGAACATCCTGTTCTCACTGGAACTCCGTGAGGATTACAACGAGGAGAACAAGCAGGAGGTTGTGGACGGCCTGCTCCACATGGTTGACCTGGCCGACTATGCCGATGCCTACCCGACCGACATATCGACGGGCTATAAGCGGGCCGTGGCGATAGCGCGCGCGCTGGCCGCGCAGCCGGAATGCGTACTCTACGACGAGCCGACAACCATGGTGGACCCGATCATGTCCGACCACATGGCTTCGCTGATGTTACGGCTGAAAAAGCAGTTGCGGCTGACGTCGATCGTTGTGACTCACGATCTCGACCTCATGCGCCGTGTGGCCGACCGGATCGTTGTGCTTCACGAGGGCAACGTAATCTTCTTTGGGCCGGTACCGGAACTGGAGCACTCGACCCACCCCCACATTCAGGAATTTCTGGAGCGCGATCGCGTGTAGTGGCGCGGGCCGTTACTTTCCGAAAATCCGGCGCTTCAAGACCGCTGCTTTTTCCTTCATCCGTGTGAACAGGCCCGGTGATTGCGGCTGGACCGGTTGCGAGAGGGCGAGGACCTGCGGCATGCCCGCCGGCGCGGGTGGTGGCGGCGGCAATTTCTGTGCATCCACGAGCACGACCCGGTAGATCTGGAATGCGTAAGTCTTGCGCCAGCGGACGCCGCTTTCATCTTCCAGGATGAGCGAGAACCCGGGAAAAGCTTCTTCCTTCTTGGCTAAGGTCGCCTTTACGGGGTGCACCTCGATGGGAAAGTATCCCTTCACGTTCTTTTGGACGTAGGCCGTCTCGTAGCGGTGGCGGCGCATGTTCCAGATGAAGTAGCGGAAGCTGTCGAACTGGTACGGCTGACGGGTAGTGGACAAGGTCGTCCAGAGCCAGTGATGCCTGACCTGCCCCGCGTCGCTCACGTCGGCCATCGGGAAGTACGAGGTGATGCGGTTTCCTTCGGAGTACTGGGCCACCTCGTCCGGGATGTTCATCCGAAGCATGCCGGTGAGCACCCATCCCGCGCGGCCGCCCTTGAGGCGAACCAGACTCCAATCATCGACCGGGACCGGCTTCGGCGGCTCGGGCGGCGGTGGCGGGGTTACGGGCTCGGGCTTGATGGTTTTCGACAATTCCAGCCAATTGTCCGGCACCTTCGGCGGCGGGGGCATGGGCACCGGCGGGGTGCGCGGCGCGGCTTTCGGTTTCTTCGGCCTGGGCTTCGGCGGCGGCGGCTTGGGTATCAGGTCCGGTGGATCGAACGGAATGCGCGGGCTGAGTTCCTGGGCAACCAGATCGACCTCTTCACCTTTGTTGATCCGGTAAAAGCTGGGCGCGGTGCGGTTGGGCTCGGTGTGGACGTTCAAAGGCTCGTACACTGAAGCGGCCCCCTGAGAGGGGAGGCTGCGGGACTTTTCGGCAAGCTGGTTCAGCGCGTCCATCTGGTCCGATGAGAGCAGTTGGCGGAGATCGGTCCAGCCCTCGACACCGCGGTCCGTACGCACCATCACGAATCGGCGGCGGCGCCTGATAATGCCGAGGCGCTCGCCGTGCTTGACCGTGATGATCGTGTCGGATTTCGGATCGATTTCCCGGCGCAAATTGAGGGTCGCGGGGCCGGTGAATGCCTCGCCGATTTCGCGCTCCTGCGACCGGTCGGAGGAGCAACCGACCAGCCCGCACAGGCATATCGCAACCGCTGCACACAGAGTTCCGAAAGAGAAGGCCGACACTCGCTTCAACTCTCAGTTTAACGCGTGGCAACAAAAGACCGTTAGGATGGGGATATGGAAGACCCCCCGGTCGAACTCTACTGCCCGAAGTGTGCGCAACCGGTGAATGACCCGCTGGTCTGCGGCGATTGCGGGGCTGTGATCTGCCGGCGGTGCGGAACACCGCTCGAAAGGGCCGATGAACTCGGGGTGGGGTGAGGTTGCGGCCCGGTGATCACGACAGGGTATGCTGCAAGCAGGGGCTAAAGCCCGGGGCTTGGCGGAGTTTACGGCACGGCTGAAGCCGTGCCCTGGACTTTGGCCTTTTTGCAATCAGTTCGCGGCATAAAGCACGGCAGAGCTGAGGTGGGGGACGAATTTCTCGGGCTTCGCGGCCGAGGCGGAGAGGGTCACGAAGTCGGAGAAATTCGAGACACCCAGGCCGCGGCCCCAGACTTCGGCTCGCAGTTGGTTGATGGCACGTTGGGTGGAGAAGCGCTGGGGAGC
>JAEZIJ010000027.1 GCA_023436715.1 Acidobacteriota bacterium | reverse complement strand
TTCGCCGCGGGTGAAATCCATGGCCTGGGCGAGAGCGGAGGGGAAGTTGATGTACCACTGTTCGCTGGCTTTGCGTTTGATGAGCTGCACCTTGGTGGGAAAACCCATGAGAGAGGCTCCTTTGTGTATACATCTAGTCAAGTAACTAGATACCACAAGATGGCTCAGAACGCAACAAAAATCTATGCAAATGCTTTTTATCTAGTGAAAGGCCAAAGTCCAGGGGCCGGCTGAAGCCGTGCCGTAGGGTGCCACCATCACAGGGCTTTAGCCCCTGCCGCATTTTGCGCTTGGGTGCTCAGACTGCCCTTGGATCAACGGCCAGCAGGGGCTGAAGCCGTGCCCTGATACAAGGCCCAAGCCACGGAATTCCACTTGCCTGAAGCCGTGCTCCATTTTGTGGGACAATTTAGGTAGTAATCCTTTCGCTATCCTCATGTCTGTTTCCGTGCTCACCGGCGGTGAGATCCAAAAGACCGTGCTCGCTAACGGCGTGCGCGTTGTGAGCGAATTCATGCCTCACGTGCGGTCGGTTGCCGTGGGCATCTGGGTTTCCTCAGGTTCGCGCCGGGAGGTGGCCGACGAGAACGGCATCTGCCATTTCATTGAGCACATGCTGTTTAAGGGCACAACCTCGCGTTCGGCCGAAGACATTGCGCGCTCGGTGGATTCCATTGGAGGCAACCTGGACGCCTTCACGGCCAAGGAACTGGTGAGCTTCAACACCAAAGTGCTGGATGACCATCTCCCGCAGGCCTTCGATGTCCTGGCAGACCTGGTTCTCCATCCCATGTTCCGCGAAGAGGATATCGAGAAGGAAAAAGGGGTCATTCTGGAAGAGCTGAAGATGGACATGGACAACCCGGAATACCTGGTCCATGAGATCTTCACGAGCAATTTCTGGATGGGCCACGCCCTAGGCAAGCCCATTCTGGGAACGAAAGAAACGGTGCGCCGGTTCAACCGGGAGATGATCCGCGGCCATTACGACAGGCACTATGTGCCTTCAAATATCTTCATCACCGGCGCCGGAAACCTGACGCACGACCGGCTTGTGGAACTGGTCAGCGAAAGCTTCGGGCTTCTTCCGGCGCGCGATCACATTCCGCCGGACCCTGTCCCCGCGACCCACGCGCGCATCGCGGTCCGCCACAAGAAGTCACTCGAGCAAGTCCATCTCTGCCTCGGCGTACCCTCCTATCCGCTGCCGCACAGTGACCGCTTCGCCTGTTACGTCCTGAATACGGTGCTCGGCGGCGGCATGAGTTCCCGGCTCTTCCAGAACATCCGCGAGCGCAGGGGCCTGGCATACGCCGTCTTCTCCGAACTGAGCCCGTACCGGGATACCGGCTGCCTCTCGGTTTACGCGGGTACATCGCACGAATCCGCCGCGAGCGTCGTGCAACTCATACTCGCGGAGTTCACGCGCCTGAAGCAGGAGATGGTGGATGAAGAGGAGCTCCGGCGCGCGAAGGATTATCTGAAAGGGTCGCTGATGCTGAGCCTGGAATCCACCACCAGCCGGATGGCCAATCTGGCTCGCCAGGAGATGTATTTCGGGCGGTTTTTCGGACTCGATGAGCTGGTGGCCAGCATCGAGCGGGTCAGCGCGGCGGACGTTCAGCGGGTCTCGCAGAGGTTTTTTGAGCCCAAACAGATAGCACTCACCGTGCTGGGCAACCTCAGCAACTTCCGCATCGACCGCGACGACCTGATGTGCTGAGCGATCCGGTAGTAAACTAATGCTTTGCAAGCGTTGAAACCAATCCGTCGCACCGGGCTCTTGCTATGCCTGTGCGTCGCGGCGGCGCTCGGGGCCGATTTCGCCGCGCTGAAGCCCCAGGGATATGTCAGCGACTTCGCGGGCGTAGTCGATGCGGGCAGCCGGGTGCAACTCGAGCGCTACTGCGAGAGGCTCGAACGATCCACCGGCACGCAACTGGCCCTGGTCACGCTGCCTTCGCTTCAAGGCGAGCCCGTCGAAGATGTAGCCAATGCGCTCTTCCGGGCGTGGGGCGTCGGAAGGAAGGGCGAGAACAACGGCGCGCTGCTGCTGCTCTCGATCGGCGATCGCCGCAGCCGCCTCGAAGTCGGTTACGGCCTTGAGCCGATCATCACGGACGGGGAGGCGGGCAGCCTGCTCCGGTCGATGGCGCCCTATCTTCGGGCGGGGCAGTATGGCCCGGCGCTGCTGACGGCAGCCAGCGAGATCGGCTCGCGCGTCGCACAGGCGAAAAACGTTGCGCTCGACAACCCGGCTCCCGCGCGGCCCCGCCGCCACCGGGAGAGTCCCGGTCTTCCGCTGTTCGTCTTCGGCGCTATCATGTTCATCCTGTTCTCACTCAGTGCGCGCGGCCGTGGCGGGCGGAGTGGAATGGGCGGCGGATTCCTGCCAGGGCTGATCCTCGGCGCGCTCATGAACCGTCCGCACAGCTACTACCGCGGGGGCGGAGGCGGATTCGGCGGATACGATTCCGGTGGCGGGGGCTTCGGAGGTTTCGGCGGCGGCGACTCGGGCGGCGGGGGAGCTTCGAGCGGTTGGTGAGCGGAGTTCGCATGGAACGAAAGCTGAAACAGTTGGTGGAGCGCCTGACGAAGGCGTATGACAACCGCCTCAAATCGGTCATCCTCTATGGCTCGGCGGCCGGCAATGATTATCACGGCAAATTCTCCGATCTGAACGTGCTCTGCGTGTTGACTGAAGTCACTCCCCGCGAGCTGGCCGATTCGACCGCGATCGTGCACTGGTGGCACGAACAGGGCAATCCCTCGCCGCTGCTCATGAGCGAAGAGGAGATGCGGAACGGGACCGACTGCTTTGCAATCGAGTTCCAGGACATCCGCGAGCGCCACCGCGTGCTCCATGGCGAGGATGTCGCACAGCACCTGGAGATCGATACTTGCTTTTATCGCGCACAGGTCGAACACGAACTCCGCGCCAAGCTTCTGCGCCTGCGGCAGAAGGCCGCCGGAGCGCTGGCCGACCCGAACATGCTCCGCACGCTGCTGGCCGATTCCGTTTCCACCTTCTGCGTCCTGTTCCGGCACGCGCTGAAGCTGGCCGGGTTGGAAGCGCGTTTCGAAAAGCGCGAGGTGATCGGGCAGGCGCGCGAGCGGTTCGGCATCTCGGCCGCGCCGTTCGATAAGCTGCTCGATTTGCGCGAGGAAAAAATCAAACCGCGGGATATCGATCCCGTGCCGCTTCTGGCGGACTATATGAAACAAATCCAGGTAGTGATCGACGCTGTGGACGTCCTGGAAAAATAAATAGAGGAGAGTGGGAGGATGAAAGTCGCTCTCGTCATTGTGGTTGTGGTCCTGCTCGTATTCGGACTCGCAACCGGTGGCAAACTGATGACCGTTCGGAACCAGCTCGTGACGGAACGCGAGTCGATTTCCGCGCAATGGGCGCAGGTGGATGTCGCGCTGAACCGGCGCGCCGATCTCATACCGAATCTTGTCCAGACTGTGAAGGGTTACGCGACGCATGAGCAGTCGACCATTACGGCTGTCGCGAACGCAAGGGCGGCGCTTGGCGGTGCGCGCACGCCGCAAGAGAAGATTCAGGCGAACAACCAACTGGATAACGCGCTGTCGCGTTTGCTGGTCGTAGTTGAGAATTATCCGAACCTGAAGGCAAACGAAGGTTTCCTGCGATTGCAGGACGAACTGGCCGGCACGGAGAACCGCATCGCGGTTGAGCGCCGGAAATACAATGAGTCGGTCCAGCGCTATAACACCGACATCGAGCTGTTCCCGAACAACGTTGCGGCCGGGCTTTTCGGATTCCAGAGGAATGACGCGTATTTCCGCACCGAGGGCACGGCGCGCGAGGCGCCGCAAGTGCGGTTCTGAGACGCCAGGCCAGACCGCTCCGTTGAAAATCACCGTTAGCTCTGTGGGACGGGCTCGGGGCTGATCGGGGTGAGCGCGACGGTATACCCCAATTTGCGCAACGCCTGGGTGAGCTTCCGAACGCGGCATTTTTTGGCG